>JADMKQ010000088.1 GCA_015478735.1 Sphingorhabdus sp.
CGATCGTCCTTCGGCCAGAAATAGCGATGCCTCTGAGGACGAAGAAGACGAACCGCATGCCGATAACGTGACATCCATCGCATCATTACCGAAAAGCATTGTGGCCAAACGCGGTCCGATCAAAAAGCCCACTGCCACGACTTCGGGAAGCGAAGATGAAGTGCTTGAGCTTACCAACCAGGTCGAGGATAATGGTTCGGTCACGGCTCACGGCGTATTCGGAGAGCGCCGCAAGGAAGAGCGGCTTATCAACGACCGGAAGCTTGATGCTATGCGCCAGTCTTTGTCGGCGCTTGTTGCAATGGAAAGCGCCAGCGCCCCTGCCCCTGCGAAACCGAGCAGCGGGACATCGCTGGAAGACCTGACCCGTGAGCTTATGCGGCCCATGCTGGAAAAGTGGCTGGATGAAAACCTCCCTTCGCTGATCGAGGATATGGTTGCCCGCGAAATCCGGCGGCTTAGCGACAAATAATACACTCAAAACTTACCCGTTAAAAAACTTAACTCCGCCAAATTAAAGCAGATTGCCATGTCAAACTGACATGCTAAGTTAAGTTTCATGAGAAACCTTTCAAAAGCATCATGGCTTGCGCTGTTAACCGCTGGCACCATTTTAACCGCTCCTCTTGCATCTGCAGGGCCGATGACGGCCGAGGATCTGGCGACGCTGAAACGGCTTGGTTCGCCGGAAATATCGCCGGACGAGAAGTGGGCTGCCTTTGGCGTTACCGAAACAGATCCCAAAAGTTATGAGCGCGCAACGGCGCTTTACCTGCTCGATCTGACAAAGCCTTCCGCGGTTCCCGTGCGGATTGCCGACAAAGCGGGCGCCAGCGAGCATAGCCCGGCATTTTCCGCCGATGGTCAGCGGCTTTACTATCTGTCGGATGCCAGCAAATCCGAACAGCTTTGGCAGGTCACGATCAGCGCTGACGGCAAAGCCGGAGAGCCGGTTCAGGCAAGCGATCTGAAAGCGGACATTGCCGGTTTCAAACTATCCCCGGCAGGCAGCAAGATTGCCGTCTGGGGTGATATTGCCAAAGCATGCCCGACTTTTGGTTGCAGCGAAGCCGATGGCGGTGACGGCAATCGCGCTCTGCCCGGACCGGGCACAGGGCGCGAATATGACGAAATGTTCGTGCGCCACTGGTCAAGCTGGGAAACGCCGGGCAATTACAGCCGGGTCTTCGCCTTTGATTTGCAGGGCGGCAAGCTGACCGGCAATGGCACTGCGCTTGATGGCGATCTGGTCGGTGACAGCCCGTCAAAGCCCTTTGGCGGCGGGGAAGAAATTGCATGGGCCCCCGATGGCGAAAAGCTGGCCTTTGCCCTGCGTAAAGCAGACCGGAACGAGCCGAAATCCACCAATCTCGATATTTACAGTGTGAGCATCAACGGCGGAACAGCAAAACCCGAAGCCATTCCCGGCAATGGCGAAGCGACCGATAACCTGCCCGCTTATTCTCCCGATAACGCGACCTTTGCGTGGGCAGCGATGGAACGGCCCGGTTATGAAAGCGACAGGATGGTCGTCAAACTGCTCGCCAAGGGTGAAGAAACACCGCGCGTTTTAACCGCTGACTGGGACCGCTCGGTCGGATCGATAGCGTGGACAGCCGATGGTGAAGCGTTGATCGTTACGGCGCAAGAGAAGCTGGACAACCCCGCTTTCCGTATCGACATCGCCGATGGCAAAGTGACACGGTTGACCGAAAGCGGCAGTGTCAGCAATATCACGCCGCTGAAAGACGGGTCGATTATTTACACGTTGAGCAGCCTGCAAGCGCCGCCGGATATATATCGCCGCGACACGACAGGCACCGTGACACAGCTTACCAATATTAACGGCACGGAACTGGCGGAAATTGACAAGGTCGAGGTGCAGCGGTTTAATTTCAGCGGCGCTGGCGGCGACCAGGTCTGGGGCCAGATCATCAAACCGGCCGGTGCAACGGATAAACTGCCCCTTGCCTTTCTGGTTCATGGCGGCCCCCAAGGCAGCTTTGGCGATGGTTGGTCAACCCGCTGGAATCCCAAGGTCATGGCGGCGCAGGGCTATGCGGTTGTCACGGTCGATTTTCACGGCTCCACCGGCTATGGACAGGAGTTTACCGACAGCATCAATCAGGATTGGGGCGGAAAGCCGCTCGAAGACCTGAAGCTCGGCCTGGCTGCTGCGCTTAAAACCGATAGCCAGATTGACGGAACACGCTCCTGCGCTCTGGGTGCTTCCTATGGCGGATATATGATGAACTGGATTTCCGGCCAGTGGCCCGACCAGTTTGACTGTATCATCAACCATGCCGGTGTGTTTGATCTGCGATCCATGTCGCTGAGCACCGAGGAATTGTGGTTCGACCAGTGGGATCATGGCGGCCCGTGGACAACCCGGCCCAATCCGGAAAAATGGAACCCGATCAATCATATCGACAAATGGAAAACCCCCACCTTGGTTATCCACGGCGAAAAGGATTTCCGGATTCCCTATACGCAAAGCCTGATGGCCTTTACCGCGTTGCAGGAAAATGATGTGCCTTCCAAATTGCTGATCTTTCCGGACGAGAACCACTGGATCTTGAAGGGCAAGAACAGCGTTCAGTGGCATGATGCTGTCTTTGACTGGATGGACAGGTGGACAAAGAAATAGCGGCCTTGATGGGGGCCGTTGCACCTGTGTGTAATTTCTAAAGTTCACAAAGTTCACACCAAGGAACCGCGCTTTTCCGCCAAATCGTCTCCCAAGGAAGATTTTCAGTCCTACAGATGCATGGGGTGAATCCGGCTACAAGAATCTTGTAGGAAAAACCGGATTCCCCACTTCGCCGGAATGACAGTGGGGCTTGCGGCCAATATTCAAAGATGAGAAAGAACAAAGCGAGAACTAGCACGATCGCCATGCTGTAGGAAAGCATTTTATCACCGCTCGCTTGCTTCAGGGGCATGGAGCAGATCGTTTCCGGGTTGCCCCTCGCCAAAACCGCTGGCAAAGGCATCGCATGACTTTAGATAAAAATTTCGACCCGGCGGCCATCGAAGCGCGCTGGTATGAGCATTGGGAACAATCTGGCCAGTTTCGCCCCGAACGCGGGGATGCGGAGCCGTTTACCATCGTCAACCCGCCGCCAAATGTGACGGGCAGCCTGCATATCGGCCACGCGCTCGACAACACGTTGCAGGACATCATCATCCGCCATGAACGGATGAAGGGCAAGGATGCGCTGTGGGTCGTCGGCATGGATCACGCGGGCATCGCCACGCAGATGGTGGTCGAACGGCAAATGAACGAGCGCGGTGAAAAGCGCACCGACTATTCCCGCGAAGATTTCGTTGAAAAAGTATGGGAATGGAAAGAGGAATCCGGCGGCGCGATCACCGGACAGCTTCGCCGCCTTGGCTGTTCGATGGACTGGTCGAACGAGCGTTTCACGATGGACGAAGGCATGAATGCCGCTGTCCTCAAAGTATTCGTGGACCTTTATAATGATGGTCTGATTTACCGTGACAAGCGGCTGGTCAACTGGGACCCTGCGCTGAAAACCGCGATTTCCGACCTTGAGGTGGAAACCCGCGATGTAAAAGGCGGGTTCTGGCACTTCAAATATCCGCTGGCTGACGGTGTGAAGCTCGACAACGGGCAGGATTATATCGAGGTCGCCACCACGCGGCCCGAAACCATGCTGGCCGATATGGCCGTCGCCGTGCATCCCGGTGACGAGCGTTACCAGAGCGTTATCGGCAAGGAAATCGAGCAACCAATCACGGGCCGCCGGTTCAAGATTGTCGCCGACGAACATGCCGACCCCGAACTGGGCAGCGGCGCGGTGAAGATTACACCGGGCCATGACTTTAACGATTTCGAGGTTGGCAAGCGCGCCGGTTTTGCTGCCGCTGAAATGCTCAACATGTTCGATGCCGAGGCAAATGTTTGCCAGACCGAAGATGGCCTGATCCCGGACGAATATATCGGCTTGCACCGTTTCAAACGCGATGGCGTCGATGGCGCACGCGAACTGGTGGTGCAGCGGATGAAGGAACTGGGCTTCCTGATCCCCCATGTCACCAAGTCCAAGGATGGTGAAACGGTGGAGCATGACGCCGAACCGCGCACCATCGCCACCCCCTTTGGCGACCGCGGCGGCGTAGTGATTGAACCGTGGCTGACCGATCAATGGTATGTCGATGC
>JADMKQ010000089.1 GCA_015478735.1 Sphingorhabdus sp.
CCTTCATACATGAACGATGGCAGCAGCAGGGGAACTCCCAGCAACGCATTCCACATAAAGCGAAAACCGGGCAATGAGCCGCGACGAATGTGGGTCAGTTCATGAATGAAACTACCCGCGCGATAAAGCGCCAGCACAGAAACGATACCTGCCAGAACGGCAAAGCCCGGAGCTTCGAACATGATTGCCGCAACCATTGCGCCATATCCAACCACGATAGACGCCAGAAAATCGGCCCAGTAAATCAAAGGATTCACAGCATTCAGATCACGCGTGACCTTTGCCGCCGTGCGGATCAGCTCATTATCATCGAAAGACGAAGCGCGCACAGCGGCCTGCCCGGCTTCAGATACAACCGAATCAAGCGACATGGCTATGTCGGCGGATTGAGGGGTAGAATGTTTCATACGTTACTTCTTCCTTATCTGCTGCCTACAGCAGGACAACATGGCGAGATCATGGCATTGCTATGTTTTCTCGTTCCTTTGTTGCTTCATCCTCTCCTGACATCACCGCCAATACAGGCCCCATCTGCTTGACATATTGGCCTGATTAGCGTCACTGCGGAAAAGCTGATTATAAATAATCCTTAAAAGGTCCTATAACCACCGTGTCATCGCATATAGTTATCCATCCCGTTGCTACCAAGGCCCAGCTCAAGAGTTTTGTCGAATTGGCCTATCGTTTAAATGCCGATGATCCGCATTGGGTTCCACCCCTGAAATCAGAGGCTTACGGGCTTTTAAACCCCAAGAAAAACCCGTTTTTTGAACATGCCACAGTTCAGCTATTTTTGGCGGAGCAGGACGGCAAACTCATCGGCCGGATAAGCGCGCATATTGACCATCTGGCTCTGGAACAGCCTGTTGAAAAGGGTTTTGGGCCGGGGACGGGCAATTGGGGACTATTGGAAGCTGCTAATCAGGAAGCGGCTACCGCCTTGATCGACGCAGCCGAAAAATGGCTGAAAGAACAAGGCATGCACCGCGTGGTTGCGCCGATCAGCATGTCCATCTGGGAAGAGCCGGGGCTGCTCACCTTTGGCCATGACCATAGTCCGACCGTTATGATGGGGCATCATAACAAGGAATATCAGGGCTGGATCGAAGCAGACGGCTATAAAAGCGTTAAAGAGCTGACCACTTATGACCTGCAGATTGCTAACGGTTTACCGCCCCTGATTGACCGGATCGTCAAGTCGGGTGAGCGCAACAGCAAGCTGAAACTGCGCAAAGTGGACAAGTCGCATTTTGACCGCGATGCAAAGATCATCATGGACATATTGAATGACGCCTGGTCGGATAACTGGGGCTTTGTCCCCCTGACCGAAAAGGAGATTGACCATCTCGGCGTCAGTTTAAAGCCTATTGTTTATGAAGACCTGATCATGATTGCCGAGCTGGAAGGAAGGCCGGTGGCTTTCATGATGACCTTGCCGGATCTGAATGATCGGATAAAGGATATGAATGGCAATCTGTTCCCGTTTAACTGGGCCAAGCTGCTCTGGTGGCTGAAATTTCCCAAGTCCCCGACCATGCGGGTACCGTTAATGGGCGTGGTCAAAGACTTGCAGAACAGCCGGATTGCAAGCCAGATGGCGTTTATGATGATCGAATATATCCGCCGCGAAGCTGTCGCCAAATATGGTGCGACACGCGGCGAAATTGGCTGGATATTGGACGATAACAAAGGAATGGTCGCTATCGCCGATGCGATCGAGGCCAAGATCAACCGGATCTATACCTTATACGAAAAAACTATTTGAGCAGCTTCGGCGGTTAAGGGTAACCTCGGCCAGATAGCGCCGCTTCAGAAGTTCAGATCAACCCAGGTGGGTGCATGGTCGCTGGCTTTTTCCCGCCCGCGATGTTCCTTGTCCACACCGCAGCCTACAAGCTGATCAGCGGCCAAGGGGCTGAGCAACAGATGGTCGATCCGGAAGCCCTGATCGCGCTGCCAACCGCCGCTGCGATAGTCCCAATAGGTCCAGATTTGCCCCTCCGGATAGGTCATGCCCAGAGCGTCCGTCCAACCGTCATGAAGAATGCGCCGATAGGCTTCCCGGCTTTCCGGCTGCATAAGCGCGTCATTTTCCATCGCCTTGACCGAGAACACGTCATTATCGCGTGGGATGACGTTATAATCGCCGGCCAGCACGGCAGGAACTTCCTCTTGCCAGATTTCCGTCGCACGATCGCGCAGACGTTTCATCCAGCGTAGCTTGAAGTCAAATTTCGGTCCCGGCTGCGGGTTACCGTTGGGCAGATAGATACTCGCCACCCTCACCTGAGTTCCGTTAGCGCTTCGCACATTGGCTTCGATATAGCGGCTATGCTCGTCTTCCGGTTCCCCGTCCAGACCGCGCTTGATTTCTACGGGCTGCTGGTCGCGGGTCAGGATCGCGACGCCGTTAAAGCTTTTCTGGCCATGCCAGATCGCGCCATATCCGATTTTCTCGAACACATCCGCTGGAAAGCCCTCATCAATCGTTTTGATTTCCTGCAAGCAAGCGACGTCGGGCTTTGTTTCTTCAAGCCATTCGAGCAAGCGCGGCAGACGCGCTTTGATACCATTGATGTTAAAGCTGGCTATCCTCACCGAAGGCGCGATCAGACAGAGAAGCTGGAGCCGCAACCACAGCCGGAGGCCGCGTTGGGATTGGTCACCTGAAAAGCGCTACCGCCAAGGGATTCCACAAAATCCACGGCGCTCCCGCGAACAAGGTCCAGACTGATGTCATCCACCACCAGCGTCACGCCGGATTCCTCGACAGCAATGTCGTCAGATTCGATCTTTTCCGCCAGATCAAAACGATATTGAAAGCCGGAACAGCCGCCGCCATCTACCGCCAGACGCAGAATCGCGGGCTTTTTCTGTTTCTCAGCAATAGCCGCAACGCGCTTGGCTGCATTGGGGGTCAGGAAGATCTCTTGATCCGCAGCTTGGGTTATCTGTGTCATGTCCTTAAGATAGGGCTTGTGCAGCACAGTGTCAAAAGAAGGCAGCAGAAATATTTGCGCCAGCCTTCACCCTGAAAATTCTCCCGAAGCGAACGGACACAAAAAAAGGGTCAGTGAGCTTAGCTTCACCGACCCCTAAATCACCCTCTCCCAAAGGCGTATTAACTCTTGAACCGTTTCCTATTCGTCAGGTCCACCCAAAGCTTCACCAGGAGTAGCTTTCTGGGCCAACAGGAAGTCATTGGATTGCATGAAGGGAACAGGATTAACTGCTTCACCGGCAATGCGAACTTCATAATGCAGGTGGCTGCCGGTTGAACGGCCGGTTGAACCCATGAAACCGATCAGATCACCGCTCTTAACGCGGGTGTTTGGCTTCACGTTCAGGCGAGACATGTGCCCGTAACGGGTTTGAATTTCGTTACCGTGGTTGATTTCGATATAATTGCCATAACCACCCAGCCATTGTGCGCGGCCGACAATGCCGTCTGCGGTAGCATAAATGGGGGTTCCGACTGGTCCAGCCATATCCAGACCTTTATGGCTAGCGCGGCGACCTTTAAAAGGATCTGACCGGAAGCCGTAGGAACTGGTCAGTCTGAAATTTTCGACGGGTTTGCGTGAAGGAATGGTAAGTTTGACCGCTGCTTGTTTACCTTGATCGGCCCAATTATCGAAAAGCATCCGGAAGGCGGGATCGGCCTGCCCCAGAATATTTTCGCTGCCTGGGGAAACAGCTCTGAAAGCATCAACAGCAAGTCCGGCATCTGCTTCTGCGGCCTCGGCGGCCATCGCTGTGGAAGAAAAAGTCATCGCTGATCCAAAAATAGCGACTGCTGTGATCTTTTTCACAACGGCTTTACTAATACGTACTACACTATCGGTCATAAACTCATTGAGTCCTGCTATTTGTCACCCGGAGAGATCGCTCTCTGGCCTAGATTTTGACAGAAATTCTGCCCCCGTGCTGTAGGAACAGGACTAAGTTTAATTTAGTTAATTATTCAACACCAATATAATATTCTTGGGTTAAACCGGCTGCAAGACGCGCCGAGTCGTTGAAAGGAGGCTTCAACCCGCCTCTAAAGTGGGTTTTTACCAGCTCCTTCCAATAGCGATGAGGATCGCTTTTGAACTGCATACAACACCATTCAAACCATTTGGTTCCAAAAGAGACGTGATTTATTTCGTCATGGAATATCCGGTTCAGCACCTTTGCGGTGAGCGGATCGCCCATCGCATGAAACCGCTCAACCGTATCAAGCGTGATATCAAGACCACGCGCTTCGAGCACCATGGGCACAATCGCAAGCCGGGCAGCAGCATCATACGCGGTTTCCTTTGCTGCATCCCAAAGCCCGTCATGGGCCGGAAGCGCCCCGTAAAAACTGCCCATTTCCCGTAATCTGCGGTCCAGCAAAACAAAGTGCATCGCTTCTTCGGCACCGACGCGGAACCAGTCGTCGGCAAATTCGCGCGGAAACTGCGATCCGAACCGGCCGATCATGTCGAATGCCAAATCAATCGCGACAAACTCGATATGCGCCAGTGCATGAATGAGCGCGATGCGACGCGTCAGCGAAGTCCCCTTGCCCCTCCGCGGCATCTGGCCCGGCCTCAGCAATTCGGGGCGAGCGGGCCGCGCCGGGACATCGGGCATTAATGCCGTGAAATCGGCTGCCAAAGCGCCCTTACGCCATTGACGGGTAGCCGCTCGCGCAGCCATGACCTTGGCGGCTGCCTCCGACGTCATCAGGACGTTTCTTACGGCCTCGCCAGCCGTTTGATGTTGGGCCGTTTGATTTTGGGCTGTTTGATTTTGGGATGTCATCGGAATCTAAAGGGATGCAGTTGGGCGCTAACTCGCCTGAACCGCCGCCAGCACTTCTTCGGCATGCCCTTTAACCTTCACCTTTGGCCAAGCCTGTAAAACTGTCCCGTCCGGTCCGATCAGGAAAGTGGAGCGGATAATGCCCATGAAGGTTTTGCCATACATTTTCTTTTCCGCCCAAACGCCAATTTTACTCAGGAAGTCCGTCGATTCATCCGATGCAATATCAACCGTCAGTTCCTGTTTGTTGATAAAATTCTGTTGCCGTTTCGGGCTGTCGGCGGACATTCCGAGCACTGCGGCTCCGGCTTTTTCAAACTCCGGCAACAGCGCGGAAAAATCTTTGGACTCCGTCGTGCAACCGGGCGTGCTTGCTTTCGGATAGAAAAACAGCACCAGTTTTTTGCCATAATAGTCAGACAATTTCACCGTGCTGCCGTCGGGTGCGGTCAATTCGGCATCGGGCATTTTTTCGCCAGCTTCGATCATATAATGTCTCCTAATATTTCATTCGGATCCGGCCGCAAATGGCGGTTCCACTCATCGATAACGCATTGCCGGGCCTTATCATAGCCTTCCAGAAGAGCATCCCAGCTATCCTGCCCGGCCGACCTTGCAATCAGATCACGGCTTGATTCCGGCGGATAGTCACAATTGGGCGACATGAGGCGCAGTGCGACCAGCAAACGGGTCATCAGTTCATAGGCGGCAACCATATCCTTGTTCAGATGCCCGGCAGCGACAAGGCCCCGTGCCGCCTTGCCCAATTGGGGGTACAAAGCCTCTCCGGTTTTCAGTTGCAGGAAGTGGATGATAAACTCCCAGTCCACCAGACCGCCTTCCATAAGCTTGGTATCCAGCGGTCCCTTGGGCGGCTTATGTTTGACGATATCCAACCGCATTTTGCGAACGGCTTTACGCAATTCTTCCGGCTCGCGCTTCTTCTGCAAAATCCGGATGATCTGGCTTTGCAATTGCTCGCATATCTCTTCGCTGCCGAATACCGGCCGCGCCCTGGTCAGGGCCATATGTTCCCACGTCCATGCGCTTTCGTCCTGATATTTGTAAAAGCTCTCCACTGTCACAGCCATCGGTCCCTGCGCTCCGGAAGGCCGCAGTCGGGTATCAACGTCATATAAAGGCCCTGCCGCTGTCGGAACGGAAAGTGCCGCTACAATACGCTGGGCCAGGCGGTTGAAATAGCGCGTGCAGCCCAAAGGACGCTGCCCGTCAGATTCCACGCCTTGTGCACCGGTGAAAAGGAAAATCAGGTCAAGATCAGACGCATGGGTGAGCGCTTCTCCGCCCAAACGGCCAAGGGCGAGGATTACGATCTCGCTGCCAGCGATCCTCCCATGAACCTTTTCAAATTCCTTTATCGCCGCGTCTGCCAGAACCCGGATTGCGGCCTCCGCAACACCGGCATATCCGCCCGCTATTTCCAGTGGATCGTGCCGCGATTCGATAAGCTGTGTTCCCAGCGCAAACCGCTTTTCCCCGACCCGTTCACGCACCCGGTCGAGCAGCATTTCATAATCATCACCATTTTCGCGCCACGAAAACTGTTCTTCCAGATCGGAAACCGGCGGTGGCAGATCCAGGGCGCTTGTGTCTATCAACCCCGCGAATAATTCCGTCCGGCGAGACAATTCATCTGCCAGAACCGGCGCGTGGCTCAGGATACGGCCCAGCATGTCGCGAAGCCCCGGCCGCGCCTCCAACAAGCGGAAAAAGTTGATCGCGGTAGGCAGTTTGTCGATCAGGCGGTCAAACCGCAGCAGCGCCTGCTGAGGGTCAGGCGATCCGGCAATCGCCATAATCATATCCGGTAAGACGGCTTCAAAGGATGCCACTGCAGCGGTGCTTCTGAGCGCGGTTACTTTACCGCTGCGCCAGCGTTTGATTTTGTCGATAAAGATTTCCGTTTGTGCAACACCCCGGCTTTCAAGCGCGGATTGTAAAGCGCTGTCGGCGTGCGGCAAAGTGGTCCGCTCATCGGATGCTATCAGTTCGTCATAGATCGTGCCGACTGCCTCAACCGGCCCCGCCAATATGCCCAGCAGGTCCGATCCACCGTTCAGCCCGTGAAGCCGCGCAACCCGGTCCAGCGCAGCCGCGTCATCAGGAAGGCTGTGGGTTTGCTGATCATTGACCATTTGCAGACGATGTTCGATGACCCGGTACAGCTCGTATGATTCAGCCAGAATCTTGGCCTTACCCGCGTCAATCCGGCCCGCATCTGCCAAGGCACGCAAAGCGTCTCTGGTTGCAGGAACGCGCAATTCCGGTTCGCGCCCGCCATAGATTAACTGGTTCATTTGCGCGTAAAATTCAGCTTCCCTGATACCGCCGCGGCCGCGCTTCAAATCATATCCGGGTCCGAATTTCTGCCCTCCGGCATAATGGTCGCGAATACGGACGGACACCGCACCAATATTGGCAATCGCACCGTAATCAAGGCTGCGCCGCCAGATGAACGGGTTAATGGATTCCAGAAAATACCGGCCAAGCTCTGCGTCCCCGGCGGCAAAACGGGAGCGGACAAAAGCCGCCTGTTCCCACGCAAGAGCGCTGGATTCATAATATCCGATTGCCGCTTCAACGGGGAGCGCAACCGGGCTGACCTCCGGGGATGGACGAAGCCGCATATCGACGCGAAAGACATAACCATCAGCATCGCGCGCATTCAGTGCATCGACCAGTTGCTGCCCAATCCGCCGCGCCGCATCGCTTGGTTCCTCGCGCCCGCGCGTGGGGATCTTGTCGGGATCGTAAAGGAATATCGGGTCTATATCCGAAGAGTAATTCAGTTCCTGACTGCCATGTTTGCCCAGCGCAATAACTGCCAAGCCTTGAGGATCGGCGTCGGGATAGCGCGTGGCATATATGTCTGCCAAAGCTTCTTCCAGCGCGCGGTCGGCAAAGTCGGACAAATAGTTTGTGACTTCGCTCAGGTTAAGCTGACCAGCCAGATCGCCCAGTGCCAGAGCAACCGCCATCGCCCGCTTCTCACGCCGTAACTTCTGACGAACAGTTTCTGCGCCGTTACCAGCCGCGCGGGCGAAAGCAAAAGCTGCTTCCAAATCTTCGGCGGCGAGCAATGAACTGAGTTCCGGCTGCACTTCTAGCCCTAACGATAGGAAGGGCGCATGATCCCTGGCGCGTTTGATCGCGTCTTTCAGACTGGTTTGCTGCGGCATACCTTCGATCATTGGCGCAAATATCTCTTGCGGAAGTTGCTGGCAAACGTCGCAAACACGCCGCCCGCGATCGCTTCCCTCATACCCGCCATAAGCGATTGGTAATATGAAATATTATGTTCAGTCATCAGCATCGCTCCCAATATCTCTTTGGAGCGGACGAGATGATGCAGATAGGCCCGGCTATATGTCTTGCAAACAGGACAGGTGCAACTGGCGTCCAGCGGCCCCAAATCCTCGGCAAATTGCGCGTTGCGGATGTTCACCGGACCATCCGCTGTAAAAGCCTGACCATTGCGGCCGGAACGGCTGGGCAGCACGCAATCGAACATATCAACGCCGCGCTCCACCGCGCCGACCAGGTCATCCGGCTTGCCAACGCCCATCAGATAGCGGGGCTTATCAGCAGGCAATTGGCCGGGTGCATAGTCGAGCACACCGAACATCGCTTCTTGCCCCTCGCCCACCGCCAGGCCGCCTATCGCATAGCCGTCAAAGCCAATGTCTATCAACGCCTGCGCCGAAGAGGCACGCATGTCTTTATCAAGCGAGCCCTGCTGGATACCGAACAGCGCAGCCTTTGCGGCATGTTCCTGCCCGCTGTCGAAGCCATCGCGCGACCGTTTGGCCCAGCGCATGGATCGCTCCATCGACAATATCGCTTCATCGCGCGTTGCACCGTTTTTGGTGCACTCGTCAAAAGCCATAACAATATCACTGCCGAGTAAGCGCTGGATTTCCATCGACCGCTCCGGCGTCAGCAAGTGGCGCGATCCGTCGAGATGGCTTTGAAACTCTACACCATTCTCGCTCATCTTGGTAAGGTCAGACAGACTCATCACCTGATAACCGCCGCTGTCGGTCAGGATCGGCCGGTCCCAGTTCATGAACTTGTGCAGTCCGCCAAGCTTCGCCACCCGCTCAGCACCGGGACGGAGCATCAGGTGATAGGTGTTGCCAAGGATAATATCGGCACCCGTTGCGCGCACATCCTCCGGCTTCATTGCCTTTACGGTCGCTGCTGTTCCAACAGGCATGAAAGCAGGAGTGCGGATTTCACCGCGATGCATAGTGATTTTTCCCGTGCGCGCCTTGCCGTCAGTCGCAGCGATCGAGAAAGAAAAACGGTCGGCCATGAAAATGTATTCCAATCCGAATCAAAGATCAAAAGAGGGTTTTCAGGGCAATAGCAGGCTGGAATCACCATAGCTATAAAACCGATAGCCCTCGGCAATCGCATGGGCGTAGGCGCTCTGCATTACATTCAACCCCATTAGCGCACTGACCAGCATGAACAAGGTCGATTTGGGCAAGTGGAAATTGGTCATCAAGCCGTCAACAGCGCGGAATTGATAGCCGGGCGTAATGAATATATCCGTATCACCTTCAAAGGGTCGAATGATCCCGTCTTCCCCGGTCGCGCTTTCGAGCAGGCGAAGGCTGGTCGTGCCGACGGCTATTACCCGGCCGCCATTTTGACGCGCCTGGTTCAGTCGCTCAGCAACCGCAGGTTCAATCCTGCCCCATTCGCTGTGCATTTGATGGTCATCGGTTTCATCAACCTTGACCGGCAGAAAAGTCCCTGCCCCCACATGAAGGGTCAATATTTCCTGACCAATGCCGGCTTCGGCCAGCGCGGCCATCAGCCTGTCGGTAAAATGCAGCGCGGCTGTCGGGGCGGCGACGGCGCCTTTTTCCCGCGCGAACATGGTCTGGTAATCCTCCGCATCCCGCTCGTCGATTTCCCGCTTACTCGCGATATAAGGAGGAAGCGGCATGGTGCCAGCGCGGGCGAGCAAGACCTCAACCGGTTCATCACCAAGGAAGTGAAGCAGGAAGCTGCCATCGGCATATTTTTCTTCGGCTCGCGCCAGAACATCTTCGCCAAAATCGACGACATCACCGATTTTCAGCCGTTTGGCATTGCGGATAAACGCCTGCCAACGGCGCAGGTCGACTCGCTTGTGCAAGGTCGCGCCAATTTTCGCTTCTCCGCGCCGCCCTTCAAGCTGGGCGGGAATCACCTTGGTGTCGTTGAACACCAATATATCCTTGCTCGACAATAGCTGCGGCAAATCACCGACGCTATGGTCGGAAAGCTGCCCTGCTCCGGATACGCTCAGCAGCCGCGCACTGTCTCTTGGCACAGCGGGGCGTAAGGCAATATTCTCGGGCGGCAGCGCAAAGTCAAAAAGATCAACGCGCACAAAAAGCCTATTGTTCGATCGGAGCGTTCAGATCGTCTACCGTTATTTCTTTTTCAGGCGTTTCCGGCACGGGGGCAAATGAGCCCGCTGGCGGCGGTGCTTTGCCGTCTGCTGCTACGGAAGCCTGTAAAATCCGGCTTGGGATCGCAGGTGGTTCGCCGCGGTTTATAGCATCGACATATTCCATGCCCGCTGTAACCCGTCCGAATGCAGTATAGTTTTTGTCCAGCGAAAAGCGGGGATAGAAAACGATGAAAAACTGGCTGTTTGCGCTGTTTTTATCCGATGCACGGGCCATGGACACAACTCCGCGCACATGCGGGAATGCGTTAAACTCGGCTTCAAGATCCGGCAATTGCGACCCGCCCGTTCCTGTACCGGTGGGATCACCGGTTTGCGCCATGAAACCGTCAATGACACGGTGGAAGATCACTCCGTCATAAAAGCCCTGCCGCGTCAGCGTCTTGATACGCTCGACATGATTAGGGGCCAGAGCCGGATAAAGCTGTATCGTGACACGGCCACCCGTTGAAAGGTCCAGATAGAGTATATTCTCTTCCGCTGGGACCGATGCCGGGGCCGGATCAACCAATGGGCTTTGCTCCTGAGCCGCAGCGCCGGTGGTCATCATGGCGAACGCGAAAAAAGAAACAATCAATTTGCTTAGCATGTTCAACTACTCATCTGTTCTTGGTCGTAAGGCGGCAATCATGGCCTTACCCGATTACAATATTGCGGCTTATTGGACGAGTTTTGCTTTCGCTGCAATGAACTGCTTGCCCAATAGCGGATATTGCGCCGGGATTATTGCTCGCCCTTCAGACCGGTTTCAGCGACCCGTTTCTTCACTTCTTCGCAGACTATTGGCGATACAAACTTATGAATCTCGCCGCCATAAACCGCAATTTCCTTCACCAGCCGCGAGGCGATAGGCTGCAACGAAACATCGGCCATCAGGAACACCGTTTCAATCTCGCTGTTCAGTTGCTGGTTCATACCGGCCATCTGATATTCATATTCAAAGTCGGCCACAGCGCGCAATCCGCGGACGATAACGCTCGCGCCCTGCTTCTGCGCGAATTTCATCAGCAAGGCGTTGAAAGCAACCACTTCCACAGCATCACCCAGATATGCGGTTTCGCGGCGCACCATGTTCAGCCGCTCTTCCAGGGAAAACATCGGAGACTTGGAAGGATTGGTCGTGACACCGATAACCAGCTTGTCCACCAGACGTGTTCCGCGCCTGATAATGTCCATATGCCCCAATGTGACGGGGTCAAAGGTTCCCGGGTAAACGCCAACTCTCATAATATTCTCTCTCCCTTTCCAGATCGTAACTAGTGGTTACGCTGGACCGTATATTCCGCGATGGCCCGTAGCAGATCTGCTTCCGCTCCATAAGCCTTCAAATGAGATTTTGCCTGATCGACCAGAATTTGCGCCTGTTCCCTGGCACGTTCCAGCCCCATCAGGGTTAAAAATGTCTGCTTTCCAGCCGCCTTGTCCTTTTGCAGCGCCTTTCCGGCAAGCTCCTCATTCCCTTCAACATCCATAATGTCGTCGGCAATCTGGAACGCGAGGCCAAGGTCATGGGCATAGCCGCGCAGCCCCTTTCGTCCCTCAATCGCTACCCGGCCCAATATAGCGCCGATTTCTACACTGGCGCTAATCAACGCGCCGGTTTTAAGCTGCTGCAAGCGGGTTACGGTCTGCAAATCGAATGACGTGGTTTCCGCCACGATATCCATCATCTGTCCGCCTACCATTCCCGAAGCGCCAGCGGCTTTTGCAAGGCAGGCGACCATTTCGGCGCGGACGAACGGATCGGTGTGGGTGCGCTCGTCCGACAGCAATTCAAACGCCAGAGTTTGCAGTGCATCACCAGCCAGCACCGCTTGCGCTTCGCCAAAGGCTTTGTGCGCCGTCGGTTTGCCGCGCCTTGTGTCATCGTCATCCATGCACGGCAGGTCATCGTGGATCAGCGAATAGACGTGCATCGCTTCCACCGCCGCCGCTGCGCGCAAACAGCATCTATCATCGACATTAAAGAGACGCGCTGTTGTCATCACCAGCAAGGGCCGTAATCTTTTGCCGCCGCCTATGACGGCGTGACGCATGGTTTCATAAAGCTCTGCCCGCGCATCGTCCGGCACGGTCAGTAACCGGTCAAACTGACCGTCAATGGCTTCGGCAACACGGGCCATTTCCTGTTGCAGATCCAGATTATGGATGGTGGCCATCTTTAGTCCGCGTCAAAGGCGGTAGTGCCCTGGGCAGAACCATCGCGGCCGAGCGTGATTTTCTCGATTTTTGCTTGCGCGTCTTCCAGCCGTTTCTGGCATAATCCGCGCAGCTTTTCGCCCTGTTCATAGAGCGCGATTGACTGGTCGAGTGGTACATCGCCGCTTTCCAGCTTTCTGACAATATCTTCCAGCCGCCGAAGCGCGTCTTCAAAGTTCAGATTGGCGGTGTCGCCGGCTTCGTTTTGGATCGTGTCGTTCATCTCAATTCCAATGACTGCGCTTTGGCCTTGGGTCAAGGCCTCGAAAGCGGAAAAAGCTGATCAGTTCCGGCAACAGGGACCCGCGATGTGGCTTTCCAGTGTCCGGTCCAGCGTCAACCCTTTGGCTGCGTGGCCAACGCCTTCATTCTTGCCGGTAACAAAGCCATTACCGCTTGCCGCCGCTGCGACCCCATGTCGACCCACTCCGCAATTTCAGCCAGCGTCCGCCCGCAGCCTTCACAAAAGCCGCTGTTTCGATCGATGCTGCAGATATTATTGCAGGGGGATTCCATAAGTTTCTACTCGTAACAAAGGCCAATTTAAGCGGAAATCTCTTCCTCGACCTGATCCAGCCGTTCTTTGCCAAAGAACATCTCGCCTTCAATATAGATGGTCGGAATACCAAAAGCGCCGCGATTAACCTGCGCTTCGACATTGTCCATCAGCTTTTGTTTCACTGCCGGGTCCTGTGTCTTGGCGAACAGTTCCTGAGCATCGAAACCAGCTTCATTCAGAACTTTGCCCACCGCTTCATTGTCCGTAACATCCAGCCCGTCTTCCCAGATTGCCGGCAGCAAGACTTCGACCAGCGCATTACGCTTCTCCGGCTCAAGAGCGACCAGCATCCGCTGCAAGGTGACGCTGTTGAAAGGGAATAGCGGGTTCATCTTCCACTTGGTCAGGCCATGCTTGGCGATAAAGCGTGTCATCTCAAGCGTTGCATAGGCGTTCTTGCCCTTGACTTCGGCATCGCGGATGAAGGGCGGCGCATTTCCGGTCAGCTTGTGCATTCCGCCCAGGAATACAGGTATCACCTCGATAGTGGCACCATGTTTTTCGGCCAGTGTCTTAAGCGGGTACCAGATCATATAGGCATTGGGGCTTACAAAATCGAAAACAAGTTCAATGGTCTTACCCATATATCATATCCTTATCGGTTCGGTGAGAAGTGTCAGTCTATTCTGTAGTGCTATGGATTTGCTACCATTTTTCGATCCACGGCCGGACATCCATTTCAAACGTCCATGCCGTGCGCGGCTGTTCGTGCAGCATGACATAATTTTGCGCTAGGTGATCGGGATTGACGACGCCGTCATTGGCTTTGCGCTCATCGTAATCGGGCAGCATGTCCCTGATCCAGTCGGTGTCCACCGCGGCATCAATGACGACATGGGCGACGTGAATATTTTGCGGTCCCATCTCGCGCGCCAGACTTTGCACCATGTTTCGCAGTGCGCCTTTCGCGCTGGAAAAGGCTCCATAGCCCGCTGCGCCGCGCATACTGGCGGTGGCTCCGGTGAAGATGATCGAGCCATGGCCGCGCTTTGTCATTACCCGCGCCGCTTCCCGCCCGGCAAGGAAACCGGCGAAGGTCGCCATTTCCCATATCTTGAAGAATTTGCGGGCATCCGTGTCGAGAATCGTCATCGGCACGTTCGCTCCGATGTTGAACACCACGCAGTCAATCGGCCCGATATTCGCTTCGATCTCGGCAAAAAGTGCTTCGACCTGTTCTTCTTTTCGCGCATCACAGGAAAAGCCGTGGGCCTGTTTCCCGGCGCTGCGTAGCTCCTCAACCAGGGGTTCCAGCTTTTCGCCGCCGCGCCGCGCTCCGCAGACGATATAATCCTTGTCTGCAAAAGCGCGCATGATCGCGCTTCCTATGGCGTCGCCGGCTCCTATGACCAAAACCACTTTATCCATAATATCTCTCCCGCTCCGGATCATATTGACTATTCTCCCTTTGGGGCAAGCAAGAAAGCTTTTGCCATGAAACCGGGTGCTATTTTCGGGGTATCCGACGTTCAAAGTTCACAAAGTTCACACCAAGGAACCGCGATTTTCCGCCGATTCCTGTTTTTTGCGCAGGATTTTCCAACATTTGATCTGCGGGAGTTTATTCATAGTGAGAAAGAGCCAAGCTGTGCGTATCATGAGAGCCGCTGTGTAGGACAGCGTTTTAATATGGCCGATTTACAATAATGCAGGGCAAAACTGATAATTCACACTAGGCGGAATCGGGGCGGCTCGCTAAAGGGTTCCCATGACACAGACATCCTCTCGCACCGCTGAAAAAATCACCCCTGAAATTGTCGCCGAACATGGCCTCAACGAAGAAGAATATCAGCGCATCCTGAACGCCCTTGGCCGGGAACCGAATATCACCGAACTGGGTATATTCTCGGTCATGTGGTCGGAGCATTGCTCTTATAAATCCAGCCGCCTGCATCTGAAAAAGCTGCCGACAACCGGCCCGCAGGTCATTTGCGGTCCCGGCGAGAATGCCGGCGTGATCGACATTGGCGACGGACAAGCAGCGATTTTCAAGATGGAGAGCCACAACCACCCGTCTTACATCGAACCCTATCAGGGCGCGGCGACCGGGGTCGGCGGCATTTTGCGCGACGTATTCACGATGGGCGCGCGTCCGGTGGCGAATCTCAACGCCTTGCGCTTTGGCCGCCCCGAACATCCCAAGATGAAGCACTTGGTCAAAGGCGTGGTCGCTGGCATTGGCGGCTATGGCAACTGCGTCGGCGTTCCCACCGTTGGCGGAGAGACGAACTTTCACCCCGCCTATGACGGCAATATCATCGTCAACGCGATGACCGTGGGCGTCGCGGATGCTGACAAGATTTTCTATTCCGCCGCCAGCGGTGTCGGCAACCCGATTGTCTATGTCGGATCAAAAACCGGCCGCGACGGTATTCACGGCGCAACAATGGCCAGCGCAGAGTTTGACGATGACAGCGATGAAAAGCGCCCCACCGTTCAGGTCGGCGATCCGTTTACCGAAAAACTGCTGATCGAAGCCTGCCTTGAACTGATGGCCAGCGATGCGATTGTCGCGATTCAGGATATGGGCGCGGCTGGCCTGACCAGCTCCAGCGTCGAAATGGCGACCAATGGCGAGGTTGGCATCATCCTCGACATGGACAAGGTTCCGTGCCGCGAAACCGGCATGACCGCTTATGAAATGATGCTGTCCGAAAGCCAGGAACGCATGTTGATGGTCCTGAAACCGGGCCGCGAGGAAATGGCCGAGGCGATCTTTACCAAGTGGGAACTCGACTTTGCCGTCATCGGTGAAGTGACCGACACGCGCCGCATGGTGCTGACGCACAAGGGCGAGACGGTTTGCGATATTCCGCTCGGTCCGCTTGCCGATGATGCGCCGCTTTATGACCGGCCCCACCTGAGTCAGGAAGAATATAAAGCGCATGTCGCGATCAAGCCGCTCGACGCTATTCCGGCGAGCAGCGATCTGGGCGCGGATTTGCTGAAGATGATGGCAAGCCCTGCCCTTGCCTCTCGCCGCTGGATCTGGGAACAATATGACAGCCAGGTCGGCGCGGACACTGCCCAGCGCTCTGGCGGAGACGCCGCTGTTGTGCGTGTTCACGGCACCAATAAGGCACTGGCGATCACAACCGACTGCACGCCGCGCTATTGCAAGGCCGATCCGGTCGAGGGCGGCAAACAGGCGATTGCGGAATCCTATCGCAACCTGACCGCTGTTGGCGCGACGCCGCTGGCCACCACCGATTGCATGAACTTCGGCAACCCGCAAAAACCGCATATCATGGCGCAATTTGTCGGCTGTATCGAAGGCATGGCAGAAGCCTGCACGGCGCTCGACATGCCCATCGTGTCCGGCAATGTCAGCCTTTATAACGAAACCACCGGCGCTGATGGCGTGAGCCACGCAATCCTGCCAACCCCGGCGATTGGCGCGGTAGGCTTGCTCGACGACCTCGACAAGATGATGACCATCGGCTTCAAGGAAGAAGGCGAAGCAATCTTTGTCATCGGCCAGAATAACGGCCACCTGGGTCAGTCAACATGGCTGCGCGAGATTCACGGCCTTGAAGACGGGGACGCGCCTGCGGTTAATCTCGATCTGGAAAAAACGCATGGCGATTTCGTGCGCCAGTTGATCCACGACGGCAAGGTCACCGCTGTTCACGATATTTCAGACGGCGGCTTGCTGGTCGCGATTGCGGAAATGGCACTGGCCGGAAATATCGGCGCGTCACTGGAAGAATTGGGCGATCACATGACCGCCTTTGGTGAAGATCAGGCGCGCTATGTCGTGACCAGCGCCAATGCCGACCAGATACAGGCCGCTGGCATCCCGATGTGGCGCATTGGAACGACGGGCGGTGATAAGCTGGATATTCAGGGCAACGCGGTGGCGATCAGCGATCTGCGTGAAGCCAGCGACAGCTTCTTCCGCGACTGGATGGGTTCCTGATCTACTTCAAGTTAGATCAGGCAGGCTGGCCGAGCAGGTTATAGGGGTCGATCCCCTGTGCCACATAGGCCTGATGCGCCTGCTGATAATATACCGGCTTGCCGATGTTCAAAAATGCGCGCGCTTCATCGATCGGCATGGCGAGCAGTTTCTCGATGTCGAAATATGCCAGCCGTTTCGCGGCCTTGCCCAGACGCTGTCCTTCGCGGACGGAGCGCAGGACCGGAGCCTCTGAGCGTGTCTGTTTCTTCACTTCCAGCGCACCGGCATAAGCGATGAACAAAACGCCCAGATTGGGGTTCTGGCTATAGGTGAAGGCCAGCACGCATTGCTCGCCCAGAGCATCGCGGCCATAGCCGGTCAGGACGTGGAGCAGGTCATGCGTATCGCGCATCCGGTAGCCGAACCATTCGGTCACGTCGTTGCGCTTTTCATAATTTGGTTGGAACCGTTCGGATTCAGCGGCCAGTCCGGCGGCAGTCAGCCCTTCTTTCTCCATGAAACGGACATAGGCCTGACCCAGACTGTCGGCGGGAAGCTCACGCAACCTGTCATGGTCGTCCAGCATCGCGACCAGATTGACATTGCGCTCCATCAATTCGCGGGCATGCGGGCTTTTCAGGAAATGCCTGGCATTGCGGATCATGGATTTGCCCGACAATGCCTCGATGATGTGGAAAACCTCGGCCGTATCTTCCTTGTCCGCGATCAGGTTGCGGAAATGGCGAAAAGCTTTAAGCGGGCGGAAACTGGGTGCCTTTGCTTTGCTGTTATGCACGGGCATGGCCACCGATACAGTAGCTTGATCTGTTATATGAGGTGTAGTCGCCATCAAAGAATCGCTTTAACTGTTACAGATAGGTCAACATAGCTTTTACTAACATTCATGTCAATAATAGCCGTTCTTTCACTATATCTATGGTTTTCACTCTATAAGGTTCCCACGCGAAAGCATCATATATGACCACGACGCAATCCCGCCATATCACGCTTGATGCTCTGCGCGGATTTGCAGTCATGGGGATATTGTGGGTGAATGTCGAGGCTTTTGGCCTGCCGGAAATGGCTTTTGCCAGCCCCTATATCGGCACAACCGGCAGTGCGTCGGATATCGCGGCATGGGCTGTCTCGTTCATCTTTTTCGACGGGAAGATGCGGGCGATTTTTTCGCTATTGTTCGGGGCCAGCATGATGCTGATTATCGAGCGCGCAGAAATTAGCGGGGACCGGCCAGCGCTGGTCCATTATGCACGCTTGTTCTGGCTGGCGATATTCGGTCTGCTCCACTTTTACCTGCTGTGGTGGGGGGATATATTATTCCTCTATGCGGTGTCAGGCGCGGTCATTTATCTCTTTCGCGGCTGGTCGGGGGAGGCATTGGTCAAAGCCGGTGTCATCGCTTATCTGAGTGCGTCTGTGCTGATGATAATAGGCGCAGCCGGGATGCTATCCTTGCAAAACGCAGCGGGGCAGCCGGGCGCAGCGCCGGATGTCGTGGCCCGTTACATGACGATGATCCGCGAGCTTGGCATCTCTCCCCAAAGCCTTGCCGAGGAGACCGCCTTATACCGGGGGTCGTTTTTCGAGATCATGATGGACAAGCTGACCCACCAGCTATCCTTACCCTTTCGCAATCTGTGGCTCGCGCCTTACGAGACGATTCCGCTGATGATGCTGGGCATGGGGCTGTATAAATCCGGCTTCCTGACCGGCCACACGGACCGGCAGCTTTATGTGCAGATCGGCATCTGGGGGACATTGATTGGCGGGCTGTGCTTTGCCGCGATGACTTGGTTGGCGGTGGATCAGGATTTCGAGATTGTTCTGATGATGAACATCACGCAGGGGTGGAGCACCCTGCCCCGTCTGGTGATGACCATGGGCTATGTCGCGTTGCTCATCCTGCTGATCCGGCATTTTCGCGGCCATCCGATCATCCAGCGCGTTGCAGCGGCGGGGCGAGCGGCGTTTTCCAATTATCTGGGCAGCACGATCTTCATGACCTTCATATTCTATGGTTGGGGCCTGGGCTATTTTGGCAAGATTGGCCGGCCGGATATGATCTTACTCGTGCTGGTTTTCTGGGCCATCATGTTGCTCTGGTCACAGCCCTGGCTGATTCGTTTTCGCTACGGACCACTGGAATGGTTATGGCGTTCGTTGGCGCGGGGGAAATGGCAGGCAATGCTTATTGATAAAAAATCTCAATAACTGTCATTTTTGATATTGCGATCTATTCGCAATAAATATATACGAGTCGCATAAGGAGCACTTATGGTAGTTTGTGTTTGCAATGCGATTAAAGAAAAAGACCTGCGCGCTGCGGTTCGCGACGGATATGACAAGCCGTCAAAGGTCTATGCCCAGCTTGGCCGCAAGCCGAAATGTGGCCAGTGCCTTTCCTTCGCGCGAACCATTATCGAAAGCGAAGTTGCAACCGCTTAGTATTATCGTTAGAAACCCATTGAAATAACAAGGTTTTTCCGGCCAAGCCCTTTCATATCGGGCGTTGTTCGTGTATAACTATATGCATCATATTCCCCAGTTATAAAGGATTTTCCCATGAAGGGTGATGCCAAAGTTATCGAATTTTTGAACGATGCGCTGAAAAACGAACTCACCGCGATCAATCAATATTTCCTGCATTACAAGATGCTCGACAATTGGGGTGTCAGCAAACTTGCCAAGTTCGAATATGACGAATCCATCGACGAGATGAAGCACGCGGACAAACTGGCCGAGCGCATCCTGTTCCTCGACGGCCTGCCCAATTTCCAGCTCCTTGGCCGGCTAAAGATCGGCGAAACAGTCGAAGAAATCCTGAAGGCCGATCTGGAACTGGAACATGAAGCGCTGCCCCCGCTGAAAGACGGCATCGAATATTGTGAAAAGGTGCGCGATTACGTGACACGCGATCTGCTCGCCGATATTCTCGAAAGCGAAGAAGATCATATTGATACGCTGGAAAAACAGTTTGATATGATTGAGCGGATGGGGATCGAAAATTATATCCAGCTTCAGTCGGAATCAGCCGAATAAACGGGTTAACCGTTACCGAGATGCCCGCCCAATAAGGTTGCGCGGCGCTTGATCTGCGCGGGATGACCGGCCGACTGGCGCTGCACAACCGGGCTGGAATCATATTCCAGAACCGGCAGTGTTTCCTCGAACAACGTCCGAAGTCCCGCCACCTGCGCCACGATTTCGTCCGGCGTCTGCTGATGCTCCACACATTTGCGCGCGATCATCTCGATATGCTCGGCCAGATCAGCAAGGCGCATGGCCCCGAATTGCAGGGATTCGCCCTTTAACTTGTCGGCAGGCATGATCATCGCCGCCGCGTCATTGGCCCGCATCGCCGTTTCGATAGCGGAGATTGACTGCGTGCCATCCTCGCGGAAATAGCCCAATATCCGGACCAGATCCGCCCCTAATGCAGAGCGTGTTTCATCATAGACCGTCTGGTCAACCAGATCAGGATCATATTGCATCAGGAATCAGCACTATAAGACGAGTTTTCATAAGCTCTGAAATAGAGCGAAAACCGTAAAGGCTTGGTTACCCGACCAAAAAATATTCAGGCAATCTTGCCCGTCAGGAATTTTTATCGTGATAGGGGTTTTTGGGCGACCTGATTATCAACCGCACCGGCACCCCGCCAAAGCCCAGTTCGCGGCGGATGCCGTTAATCAGGTAGCGGTGATAGCTTTCGGGCAGATCATCGACGCGGGTTCCGAATATCACAAAGGATGGCGGTCTGGTCTTGGCCTGCGTGATGTAACGCAGCTTGATCCGCCTTCCGCCCGGTGCTGGCGGCGGGTTTTCTTCAATCGCATCCTCGAACCAGCGGTTGAGCTTGCCGGTGGCAACGCGCTGCGACCATATCCGCCGCGTATTGAACGCTGCGCGCATCAACTGGTCTATCCCCTTGCCGGTAAAGGCGGAAACCGTGATCAAGGGCACATCGCGCACCTGAGCCAGCCCGTCGTCCAGAGCGGCACGAATACCGTTGAACAGCTTGCTTGGCCCATCCGCCACATCCCACTTGTTAATCGCGATAATCAGGCAGCGGCCTTCCTGAATGACCTTGTCGGCAATTCTCAGGTCCTGAGCTTCAAGCCCCTTGGTCGCGTCGAGCAGAAGCACCACGACCTCGGCAAAATCAATCGCCCGCTTGGCATCGGCAACCGACAGCTTTTCAAGCTTGTCTTCCACCTTGGAGCGTTTCCGCATACCGGCCGTGTCTATCAGCCGCACCTTGCGATCAGAGCTGACACCGTCCAGCTTGTCTTCTTCGGACAGAGCATCGTCGTGCCAGACCCATTCGACAGCGATACTGTCACGGGTAATCCCCGCTTCCGGTCCGGTAATCAAGCGATCCTCGTCCAGCATCTTGTTAATCAGCGTGGATTTGCCCGCATTAGGCCGCCCGACAATCGCCAGTTTCAGCGGTGAACTTTCGTCCTGCGGCTCATCTTGAGCCTTGGCCTCGAAAGCCTCCACATAGGGGCGGAGCGCTTGGAACAGGTCAGCGATACCGTCGCCATGTTCCGCGCTGAACGGAATAGGCTCCCCAAAGCCGAGCGCATAGCTTTCCAATATGCCGGATTCCGCAGCCCTGCCCTCGGCCTTGTTGACCAGCAGGATCACAGGGGTTCTGGAACCGCGCAGCCAGCGGGCGATTTCTTCATCAAGCGGGGTCAGGCCAGCGCGGCCATCAATGACAAACAAAGCCACTTCGGCTCCGGCAACTGCCATCTCCGTCTGCTGCCGCATCCGTCCGGGAAGGCTTTTGGCGTCTTCATCCTCGTAACCGGCTGTGTCGATTATGTTGAATTTAAGCCCCAACAGGTCAGCCGGACCCTCCCGCCGGTCGCGTGTAACGCCGGGACGGTCATCGACCAGAGCCAGCTTCTTGCCGACCAGCCGGTTGAATAAAGTGGACTTACCAACATTTGGGCGCCCGATAATTGCAATATTGGGCAGCATGTGGCTGTTCCCGTTCCTATCTAAATGACCTTACCGGAACGCAGAAATGCGGCCGCTATTGTCCAATATGTAAAGCATCCCGTCTGCCACGATCGGCGGCAGGGAAACGCTTTCTTTCAAATTAACCAGCGTCGTGCTGTTTCCTTCTTCCAGTGAGATGGAAACAACCTCGCCCTCGGTGCTTGCGGCAATCAAGCGATTGCCTGCCAGAACCGGGCCGGTCCAACTGATCGGATCTTTCTTCTTTTTCTGGTTCTCGAAAGAGGCCAACTGGCTAATCCAGCGCACTTTTCCGGTTGGCCGTGCAATGCAAAGCAGCTTCGCATCATCGGTCAGCACGAATACCCATTCCCCTGATACAACAGGGGTCGAGATACCGGCAATGTTAAGCTCCCAAAGGCGCTGTCCGGTCACCAATTCATAAGCCGCCATTCGGCCGCCCTTGCCCAGTGCAAAGACACGGCCGCGGTCAATTACCGGGTCCGCGTCAATGTCTGACAAGGTCGCAACAGAAGTCGAAATGCTGGTCCGTGCCAGCGCATCGCTCCACAGGTTGCGGCCATTTTCATAGCGATAGGCGGTCAGTTCGCCGGACGAATAGCCCGCGATTACCGTGCCCTGCGCCGCCGAAGGAGCCGCAACGCCAAAGATACCGGCCAGACCGACTGTGCCAGCCTCGTTCCACTGAACAGAGCCATCCGCCTGACTGAGCGCATAAATCTGGTTGTCCTGCGTCATCACATAGACATTGCCGTTGGAAAGCGTTGGGGCACCGCGCATGGGGCCAGCCGGACGAACTTTCCATATCTGGCTGCCATCTGCTGCATTCAGGGCGACCACATCGCCAACGCCCGTAGTGGCGTATAGCTTTGTGCCGTCAACGCTGACGCCGCCGCCGAAACGCGATGGTCTGCCGTCATCCTGCACTTCGATCTGCATGGACCAGACCTTGGCACCGGTCTTGGCATCAAAAGCGTGAACCACTGCATCGGTATCAATCACGTAAAGCCGTCCATCTGCCACTACCGGGGCAGCAGCCAGCCGGGCGCGTTTGGTCGTGCCGCTAATATCCGCGGTCCACACGCGGGACGATGCCGAACCCAGTGCCAGATGGCCCATGGATTTGCTGGCATTACCGCCGGGCTGCGCCCAGTCTGCATTGGCGCGGGGAGCGGGAATGATGACGGAAATACCGGCCAGTGCCGGATCAACTTCCGCACCGCTTTCCGCACCCAGGATGCTCGTGCGATCACCTAGAGTAGGCGTCGCTTTCTTGTCGTCGTCACCGCCCAGAATAGCGCAACCGGACATGAGGGAAACAGCCAGTAATCCAGCGCCAATCTTTGCAAAACGTTTGTTCTTAATCGAAATCATTAGTTTGCTTCTCCCTCACCCGCCGCGGATTCTGCGTCCGTTGCAGCGGGAACATTTTCTTCGTCCAGATCAGATTCGACTGCATCAATTCCCTGAATCCCCGCCATCTGCAAAGCGCGTGAGCGGATCGTTGGTGGAACGCTCTCATCCTTTGCAAGCTGCGCGAACAAAGGACCAGCCAGATCGGATTTATTCATATTCAGATAAGACAGCGCAACCATTTCTCCGGCGCTGCCGAACCAGGGATTGCCGGGAATAGCCAGCGGTTTCAGCCGGTCGATGATATCCTGCGGCTTCAACGTGTCAAATTCGGCAGTGGTTTGCCGGACAAGCGCCAGATCGCGGAACGGCTGTGGCAAGGATTTATCCGCCACAATCGTTTTATATCCCGCAATCGCCGATTTAACGTCCTGTTTTTCCAGCGCGATATTGGCCTGCATCAGCTTGGCCGCAGCGCGGTAACCGACCTGATCCGCATCTTCGAGCTGTTTCAGCGCGCTGACCGCACCGTCGAGATTATTGCGTTTCAAACTGTCGATAGCAGCAACATATTCCTCGCTACGCACGCCGGATTCTTCCTGCTTGCTGTTATTATAGAATATCCAGCCGGCAAGCGCCACCAGAGCAATGACAAGCCCCAGGCCAATCCAGATGCCATAGCGATAGGCGAAGTTCTTGAGATCATCCTCACGAACAGCCGCATCGACCTCTTGCATGAACACCTGTTCCGCACGATCTTCCTGTGGGTCCGGTGTTTTTTTATCGTCTTTCGCCAACTGGGCTTCCTTCAATATTGCAACTTGCTGGGGAACATTCATTCAATTCCCGAAAATACATCGCGTGTCTTTACCGATGATGTATGAAATGTCCAAGTATATCGTCCATTTCCAGATGCTGAACAACGGATGGTGATTACAGGCTGTCGGGATCAATCTTTGGGTTGATAAAGCTGGTCAGGCCCCGGAAAACTCCGGCTGCGGACTTCATGGGCATAGTCGGCCGCGGCTTGTTCGATATTTTCGGAAATATTATGATAGCGCTTCACGAAACGCGCCGTGCGATCAAACATGCCAAGCATATCATCCACCACCAATACCTGGCCATCGCACTTGGCAGAAGCGCCGATTCCAATGGTAACCGCCCCTACTTTTTCGGTGGCCTCTATCGCAATCGGTTCCAGAACGCCTTCCAGCACAATCGCAAACGCCCCTGCCTGATCGAGAGCGACCGCATCGCCGACGATCTTTTTCGCCTCGGCATCACTGCGCCCGCGGGCAGCATAGCCGCCAAGCACATTGATAGCCTGAGGCGTCAAACCGACATGGCCGACCACCGGAATACCGCGATCAACCAGAAAACGGACGGTCTCCGCCATCACTTCGCCGCCCTCCAGCTTTACAGCAGCAGCGCCGGTTTCCTTCAGGATGCGGGCTGCATTTTCATAGGCTTGTTGCGGAGATGCTTCGTAAGAACCGAACGGCATGTCGATAACCACGACGCTGTGATAGCTGCCCCGCACTACTGCCGCGCCGTGATT
>JADMKQ010000090.1 GCA_015478735.1 Sphingorhabdus sp.
CATGGCTTTGGCGCGAGCACATTCCTCGGCCAGTCCCTCTTCACTCCCCATGTCGATATAAGGCACATCGATCGCCAGAACCTGCGCTGATGCACAGCACATGATGAAAGCACCGCGCGCAGCAAGTAATGGCTCCCACTCCAGCTTGGTGCCCAATTCTGCGGAGAAATCTCCACCGCCGAACATCATTCCCGTTACACCTGCGCTTGCCGCGATTTCATCGCCGTGGCGTAGACCTTTGACCGTTTCGATCAGCGGAATCAGCCCGTCAACACTATCGCCCAGAATATTATGCGCGATCTCAACTTCGCTGGCACTCTCCACCATCGGCAAATAAACCAGCACCGGTTTATGCTCGCTCGCGGCCAGTGCAAGCAGATCAGCAAGACCCGCTGGAGTTTTCAGCCCGTTGATCCGGACAGCCGTTTTTTTGCGCTCCAGACCAGCAAGAGCAGCGATAACAGAATCGCGCGCACTGTCCTTTTGATCCGCAGGAACCGAGTCCTCCAGGTCGATGCAAATCAGGTCAGCACCGCTGGAAGCCGCCTTTTCATAGCGCTCTGGCCGATTGGCTGGCACAAAAAGAAAGTTGGTAAAACTGGTCATATCATCCAAAATATCGAAAATTGCATATTACTTCTTCACAATTTGTCCGGACAAATCTAAAGTCAACCGGAAAATGGAATTAAATGCATATTTTCAATCTATGGGGAGACACAAAATGAAACGATATTTCACACGCACAACAGCAATAGCAGCACTATCAGCAATGGCCTTTAGCGCCCCTTTGTCGGCGCGCACGCTTGACCCAAACAAACCGGAAGACGCTGTAGAAATCTCGAAACGTGTTCAATGCGGCGAAGCGGATGGCTCCCCTGCAATCTTTCACTGGTCCGGCAAAGTCTATTCACGGGTGCAAGGCGAAACGGATCGCAATTTGTTTAACGTCGAAGGCATGAATATCCGCCAGTGCGTCAAAGTAACCGACGCGAAACGCGGCACAGGATATCGGCAGGTCGCCCGCGAGGTGACATTCTATCTCGACCCTGAAACCAACGAAATTGTACGCACATGGGACAATCCGTGGACCGGAGAGACAGTCGACGTGATGCAAATCGCCAATGATCCTGTGAACATGCGTCCCGTCTTCCCTTATTCCGCCGACGGCAAGCCCTATTCAATCCCGAACATGCGTCAGCAGGGCAAATGGATGTTGATGCCGCTGGAAATACCGCTTTTCTACCACAACGTGCTAGCCGGTGATTATCAGGATTATGTCGGCAACAAATATCACGCGATGGAAGTGTTCGATTTCGCGGCACTGACTGATGAAATTCTCGACACCGATAATACCACCGTGTTTCCCACGGTAAGCTGGGTTCGGATTTCAGACTGGATGCCATGGATGAAAATGCGCGGACGTCAGGGGCAGATGGTGTTCAATGCAATGGGCACGAAGCTCACCAATTATGATGACCTGCCCGATGTGATCAAGGACGAGATTGCCCTCAACCATCCCGAATATACAACGCCGCCGCCTGCCGATGATGCGCGTCCTAATGAGACGACATGGACCGTGTTCAAACAGCAGATCGACGCGCAGCGGGCAAAGGAAAAGAGCGGCAAATAGCGCCGCTCTCCAAAAGGTTCCTCCCACTGAAGGCCGGCCGAAAGACCGGCCTTCTTTTTTGGGCTAGAATGGTTTGATATTACCCAGAAATGCCGTTGCGAGCAGCAGCGCATAAACCACCCATACCCATATACGAGTGCGATTCATTGTCGCGAGCAAAGGCACTTCCGTGGCATCGGATGATCCCTCGGCGATCAGCTTTCCAAGCTGCGGCCCGACCGGTTTGAACGCCACGTCGATCATAATTGCTGCGGCAAAGATTAATCCGAACATCAACGCCTTGGTGGCAAGCCAGACCGGCATTAGCGGCGCACCCTTGACCAGAGAAACTATGCCAAGACCGAGGTAAAAAGCAGTCAGACCTATCCTGAGCCAGCTTTCGATCTTGCGGTCACGAGCTGCCCGTTCCGTCTGGTCATGGTGATGCGAATCCCAGACCAACCAAATCCACAAACCGCCAACCAGCCATGCCAGCGCAATCGCCCAGAATGGCAATTCCCACCAGCCGCCTGCATCCACCATGGTCAGTGTCAACGGCACCATCAGCGCCCAGGCCGTTCGCGGCACCATGTCCAGATTGACAAGCAGTTGCAGCAGAACCAGCCGCTGCGGCAGATCATATTTCCCGCGCTTCCTGAAATGCTGCCCCAGCAAGAACACCCCCACATCCGCGCCCAGCCACAGCACGAACAGCAATAGGTGGATGTAAACCAGCACCTGATAATATGTGATTGTCATAACACTCCCTACAATATCCTTCCGGTCCAAATGGCCTTTCGAGTCACGACTAACCCCTGTCACTATTTTGCAACATAGTTCCGAGTTTTGTTCGCATGGTAAATCAATTTCTTGCCATAGCTGCTCCACCGTGTAGATTTGTCCGGACAAATAATAAAGCTAAGAGAGACACAACGCATGAAAAAGCTTCTGCTTACGACAACTGCCGCCATCGGAATGGCCGCAATTTTCCCGGCCAATGCCGCCCAAGCACAATCAACCGATCAACCTGCCGCCGAATCGAGCGCGGACGAAAACGCACAGACAAGTGGTCTTTACGACATCGTCGTTACAGCCCAGCGCCGTCAGGAAAGTGTGCAAGATGTTCCTATTGCTATCAGCGCCTTCGACTCCGTCGAAATGGACCGCCGCGGCATATCGAACGCACTTGATGTCGCACAATATGTTCCGAACTTTATCGGCTTGAACAACACCGGCCTTGGCTCGGCTAACGCTTATTATATCCGCGGCATTGGTAACAGCGAGTCAATCGCAACCTTTGACCCGCCTATCGGCACCTATGTCGATGATATTTATATCAGCCGTCAAAACGCAAATAACCTCTCTCTGTTTGATGTGCAGCGCGTTGAAGTCTTGCGCGGACCGCAAGGAACGTTGTTTGGCCGCAATACAACAGGCGGCGCGGTCAACCTGTTCATGAAAGAACCAGGCGATGAAGTCGCAGGTTATGTTGAAGCAGGATACGGCAGCTACGAGCGCTATATGGCCCGTGCCTCAATCGATATTCCTCTGGCAGACACCTTCGCCATCAAAGTGTCCGGCTATTTTCAGGACGATGAAGGCTACGCCAAAAACACCACAACCGGCGAGCGCACGAACGAGGGTGACGGATGGGGCGTCCGGCTCGGTTTCCGCGGAGAATTGTCCGACACAACGCGCTGGACCGGTTCTTATATGCACATCAATAGCAAGGCTATGAATGTTGTAAACTTCTCTTGTGATCCGGCTGATCCAACCAATTGTGATGGCCGTTTTGTGACGACCGGACTTACCAAGAACGGTAATTTCGGTGGCTTGTTATCTGGCAAGAAGGACAACTTCGGGCTTGATAACGATACCAATATGGATTTCGTTTCCTCCAATCTGGAATTCGGCAGCGGTGAAGACATTTCTGTCAACGTCATCACCGGCTATGTTTACACAACGCAGGATTATGCGATCGACTTTGCAGACGGACGCGGCTTGCCAAGCCTGGGAACCCCTGTTCCGCCTGTTCAAGGTTACGCGCTTGGCGGATTTACCGTTGCCAATGAAGGTGAGTTTTCACAATTCACCCAAGAGGTAAAAGTCAACGCTTCGCTCGCTGATGGTCTTATTGATCTCGTCGGGGGCGTGTTCTATTTCGAAGAAGACAATTATACCGACCTTGGTGACCTTTTTACAGTCCCCGGCGCCACGCTCGTGCTGGGAGACCGGGCATTGCGCAGCTCTACTGAGGCCTATGCAGGATATTTGCAGGGTGATCTGAACATTACCGATCAACTGACATTAACCGCCGGTATTCGTTACACTGATGAAACGAAAAACTTTAGCATCCGTGACAATCGCGCCAGTTGTAACGATGGCTCGCTAGAAGCAACTTGCATCAGCAACGAGAACTTGATCGCAAGTAATGGCACAGCAATTCCGCGTAAAATGAGCACCAAACTCTGGACTCCGCGATTCGCCGTAAATTACCAGGTAGATCGTGATATATTGCTCTTTGCTTCCGCAACGCGCGG
>JADMKQ010000091.1:0-1153 GCA_015478735.1 Sphingorhabdus sp.
CACTCCGACTACGCGATTGTTCCGGCCAATCCTGATGAGGCCGTCAACATCCACTTCATCATGAGAGAATATGACTTCGGTTTTAGCTGTGCCATCAAGGGCCATTGCCTTTAACGCCTGGCGGCCTTGATAGGGAGCGAAGCCTAAGACCCGGTTTGTCGCTGGATCAACTGCATAGGGGTTGAAACCGGTCCGGTTGGCATAGTCTAGCGTGGATAATACTTCCCATTCATTGCTGTTGTCATCTGCTCGATAAAAATACCGGATCCTTCCACTGTCGAGTTCGGTGCGGCCTTCCTTAATTCTCATCCCCATGATTCGAACATTTCCCAAACCGTCGGAGATATATTCGACTGCCTCTCCTCTACCCCTCTCCACATCCTTCGTTTTTCCGGTTGTTGTATCAATTTTGATAACGCCCCAGCCATAGTCACTTAGCCCACCAGCCCCTCGCATCATCAAAATGTTGTTCTCTTCGTAGGGGAGCCAGTCAAGAACGGAGCCACCACTGGATGAACCAGTGACACTCCGTCGATAGTTGCTCAATAGCTTAAGCTTAGAGCCATCAGAGTTGATGGCTACTATATTGGAAAAACCAAATATATCGCCATTATACTCTTGCCGCCCACCAACCTCACAAACCAGCCGGACGTTGGATATCCAATTGCACCAATACAGGTTCTCAGGGTCGCCTGTAGCGCGTGTAACCCTGACCGGAGTTTGCTTGGCCTGTGACAAATCTATAACAAATAGATCGGTTATTCCTCCGCCACCCGATGCTATAAATGCCAGTTTCGATCCATCTGGCGACAGGCTTATGTCGTAAACAGCCGGAACCGCGCCAAACATCTCAGCTGCGGTTGACTTTGCCTGATTTGCTTCAGCCAAAGCGGCGCTTGATAGCAAGCACGTCGATAAAATCGCACAACGAATAACATTATTCATGTGTCCCCCCCCCTTTGAGTATCGGTAATCCGATTTTTTAAACCTTAGTTATAAAGTGAAAACAGTCAAATATCTGTCTTTTCCGCAATTTGGTCTAAACGGCCGTCACCCATCACAGCCGATATTGCATTGATCCGGTGGGTCTGCCACAATCGTGTCAGAAATCAGGATAGGGTTTGCTTCGTTATGAAATATGTTTCTTTTGCCG
>JADMKQ010000091.1:1163-4140 GCA_015478735.1 Sphingorhabdus sp.
TTGCCGTGACCATTGCTGCGGCTTTGTCGGTGTCTGCTTGTCAGAAAGTTGATGAGGCGGATAGCGCTGTCTCCATTCCTGAAATTGCAGCGCCGGAATTGTCGCTTGATACGATGCGGGATATTACGCAGGAACTGTCTTCCGATGCGTTTGAAGGTCGTGCGCCCGGTTCGGCAGGGGAAGAAAAGACGCTTGCACTTCTGACCAAGGAGTTTGCGGAAGCGGGGTTGAAGCCCGGTAATGGTGACAGCTGGTTCCAGGATGTGCCGCTGGTCGAAAGCACCGCGAAAAATGTTTCCGATCTGGTCATTAAAGGCGGAAGCGCGGGTGAGATAAGCCTGAAATTCGGTTCTGAAATGGTGGTTACTTCCAATCAGGAGCAGCCCAAAATCGACATTACCGACAGCGAAATGGTCTTTGTCGGCTATGGCGTTAACGCGCCGGAGCGCGGCTGGAACGATTATGAAGGCGTTGATGTCAAAGGCAAAACCGTTGTCATTCTGATCAATGATCCCGACTTCGGCACGGAAAGCCTGGAAGGTGAATTTGGTGGCCGGGCAATGACCTATTATGGCCGCTGGACATACAAATATGAAGAAGCCGCCCGGCAAGGTGCTGCGGCTGCGCTGATTATACATGACACGGCGCCAGCGGCTTATGGCTGGAACGTCGTGGAATCGAGCTGGACGGGAACGCAATTTTTCGCGCAGTCGGCCGATGGCGGTGCAGATGAAACGAAAGCCAATGGCTGGATCCAGAAAGATGTCGCGCAAAAGATTTTTGCCAGTGCCGGTCAGGATCTGCCAAAATTGATGGCAGCTGCAAAGAACAAGGGTTTCAAAGCTGTTCCGCTTGATCTGACAGCCTCTGTGTCATTTGAGAACGAGATTAGCAAAACCGCCAGCAAGAACGTCATCGGCATATTGGAAGGCAAGACCCGTCCGGATGAATATGTGCTCTACACGGCGCACTGGGATCATCTGGGCCGCTGCACCCCTGCACCTGATGGGGATGATATTTGCAATGGCGCTGTTGATAATGCCACCGGAACCGCGGCTCTGGTCGCTCTGGCCGAAGCGCATGTCAAAGCGGGCGCACCGGATCGCAGCATAATCTTTCTGGCGGTAACGGCGGAAGAGTCCGGATTGCTGGGTTCTAAATATTATGCAGAAAATCCTGTCTATCCGCTCAGCCAGACAGTTGGCGGAGTCAATATGGATGCTTTCGGCATGGCTGGGCCTGCGAAAAACATCATCGTTGTTGGCAAAGGGAAGTCGCAGCTTGATGACTATCTGGAAGCTGCGGTGAAGCTGGACGGACGCGTTATCGATGCCGAACCGACACCGGAAAAAGGATTTTATTACCGCTCGGATCACTTCAGCTTTGCAAAGCAGGGCGTTCCGATGATCTATTTTGAAGGCGGCGAAGACCTGATCGACGGCGGCAAGTCGGCTGGCGAGGCGATTAGCAAGGAATATACCGAAAAACGCTACCACGGGCCAAAGGACGAGTTTGATCCGAACTGGAACTGGGACGGTGTGATGGCTGACCTGAAAATCTATTACACGGTCGCGCGGATGCTGGCGATGACAGACGCTTGGCCAAACTGGAACGAAGGCGACGAATTCCGCGCTATTCGTGATAAAAGCCGCTCTGCAAACGCTGGCGACTCTGGCCAATAGACGCCAGTTAAGACGGCTTAGATTGAGATGAAATGGCCAGCAGAATGGGAACCGCATGACGCGGTATGGATCGGCTTTCCCGGAAACCCTGACGAATGGCCGGAAGGGTTAGCCGATGCCCAGCGCGAAGTAGCGGCTTTCGCCAATGCCATTAGCGACGATGGCGCTGGCGAGACAGTCATGCTCGTCTGCCGGACCCAGGACGATGCGGACCTGGCAAAGCGGCTGACCGATGACAAGGTTCTGATCATTTGCGAACCATTTGGCGACATCTGGCTGCGCGATACCGGTCCCGTCATCACTGTCAGTGGTGAAGACGGTGAGCGGCAGGCGCAGCGTTTCGGCTTTAATGGCTGGGGCGGGAAGTTCGAAATGGACGGCGATCAGGACATAGGCCTTCGGCTGGCAAAATCTCTGGATATTCCGGCCCGCGAACATGATCTGGTGGTAGAGGGCGGCGCGATTGATGGCGATGGCTGCGGCGCGCTTGTCACCACCCGGCAATGCGTTTTGAACAGCAATCGCAACCACAACATGACCGAGCCGCAATTTGAAGACTATATGCGCGAGGCTTTGCAGATCGAAAAGCTGTGCTGGCTCGGTGATGGCTTATTGGCGGATCATACCGATGGTCATGTCGATAATCTGGCGCGCTTTGTTGCGCCGGGTAAAGTGGCAATCCCCAAAGCCATTGATGCGGATGATCCCAACGCAGCCATTTTTGAAGACGCAGCGAAGCGCGCAGAAGCGGCGGGATTGGAAGTCACCCGTATAACGTCGGTGGGCCGGTATGAGGTTGACGGCGCTATCGCTCCGGCCAGCTATATGAACTTTTACATTGGCAATACGGTCATTGCCGTCCCGCAATATGGCGCGGTGAATGATGAGCGCGCGATCGGCGAAATCGCGGCTCTTTTTCCGGACCATAAAATTGCCGCTCTATCCAGCATCGCATTACTGCGCGGCGGCGGCAGCTTTCACTGTATTTCGCAGCAGGTTCCATCAGCCTGAAATTGAACAGATAAACCGCTTTGCATGACCATGCAGGTCATTTATGTTGCCGGGTGGAGAGAGTTTATTGAAAGGCCTGATCAAATGAACAAAATAATATATACCGGCTTGGCTGGCGCATTATTGGCGACGACTGCGTTTCCTGCGCTTGCACAAAATAACGAAGCAACTGTAGCGACGCAAAGCGATAGCGCTTTGGCTACAGCGATCAACCATGAACGGCGTAGCGACGACAAGGCGCGCGATATATATCGCCACCCGGCTGAAACCCTGACATTTTTTCA
>JADMKQ010000092.1 GCA_015478735.1 Sphingorhabdus sp.
GCTGGTTTGATTGTCGCACTGCGGGCGCGAAAGCCGAAAATGCCGAGGGTGGTGGCTTAACTCTTTTGGACTCCGTCAGTCCACCAACTTCGCCAACCCTGTTTTATAATCGGGATATTGCGGCTCCCAGTCCAGCAGCCGTTTAGCCTTGCCATTTGCCACCCGACGGTTCTCTTCATAAAAGGCCATGGCTGCGTCTGATAATTGCGCGTCTTCCAGAGATAGCAAAGGCGGTGGCTCCATCCCGATCAGCCGCGCCGCATGGGCTATGACCTCTTGCTGCGGTGCTGGCCGGTCGTCGGCTATATTATAAACCCCCGCCGGACCGTCAAAAGAAGCAATAACGGCTGTGACAATATCGTCGACATGGATGCGGCTGAATATCTGGCCGGGCAAATCGACCCGCTTGGCCTTGCCTTGCTGCACGCGGGTGATTGGACTACGCCCCGGCCCGTAAATGCCGGGCAAGCGAAGCACGCGAACATCATCGCGCAGGGTCTGCCACCTGTTATCGGCGTCACTGCGCGCTTTTCGCCGACCAGTGCCAATAGGCGCGCTTTCATCCAACCATGCACCCGCTACATCGCCGTAAACCCCTGTTGAAGAGAGGTAGCCCGTCCATTGCAGCGCCGCTTTTTTGATTGCCGCGCCATATTTATCAAGCACTGGCTCGCTGCCATCGCTGGCGGGCGGGACGGTGGATAAGATATGGGTCGCCGCGTCAATCGCCGCCAATACCGATGCTTCGTCATCAAAGGCTATGGCTTCGTCTCCAGCTTCCCGCTTTGTGCCGCTCACTTGCCAACCCTCGCCGCGCAGATGATCCGCAAGCCGTTGCGCCGTGTAACCCAGACCAAAGATCAGCATGTGAGGCATGGTTGTGATGATTCCTGAGCGATATTGAGGAGAGGGAGCGATACGTCAGCATAATCGCAATTGCACGGCGGGCCAATGGCTCTTATGTCGGGGACTATGCTAGATATTCAAAAAACAGATGCAGCCATGCCTGCGGCCGCCCCCATCATTATCCGCCGCGAAGATTATCGCCCGCCCGCCTGGTTCATTCCGTCTATTGCGCTCGATTTCCAATTGGGTCTGGAACACACCACCGTCCATTCTGTGCTCAGCGTGATCCGGTCAGAATCCGCGAAAGGGCAAGAGCCACTGATGCTGGATGGTGACGGTTTGTTGCCTATTTCGGTAAAAGTGGACGGGGCAGCGCGCACCGATTGGCAATTGATCGACGGCAATCTGCATCTGCCGCTGGATGGCGATGAGCATCAGGTTGAAATTACTGTCGAACTGGACCCGTCCACCAATACGCAGCTTATGGGGCTTTATGCGTCGCAGGGAATGCTCTGCACACAGTGCGAGGCAGAGGGCTTTCGCCGGATCACATTTTTCCCTGACCGACCGGATATATTAAGCCGCTATTCGGTAAGGATGGAGGGGGATAAAGATCTGTTCCCGATCCTGCTTTGTAATGGTGACAAGGTGGCGGAAGGGGACGGCGATAATGGCCGTCATTGGGTGCAGTGGAATGATCCGTGGCCAAAGCCGAGCTATTTATTTGCGCTGGTCGCCGGGGATCTGGTGGCCAATAGTGACAGTTTCACGACCCGTTCGGGCAAGCCGGTCGAGCTCAATATCTGGGTCCGTGATGGCGACTTGTCGCGCACCGGCCATGCTATGAAGGCACTAAAAGACGCGATGCGCTGGGACGAGGAAACCTATGGCCGCGAATATGATCTGGGGCTGTTCAACATCGTCGCAGTGAGCGATTTCAACATGGGCGCAATGGAGAATAAGGGGCTTAATATCTTTAACTCCCGCTATATATTGGCGGACCCCGAAGTTGCCACCGACGCTGATTTTGACGGCATCGAAGGCGTAGTGGCCCATGAGTACTTCCATAACTGGTCCGGCAACCGTGTCACCTGCCGCGACTGGTTCCAGCTTAGCCTGAAAGAAGGATTTACGGTTTACCGGGACCAGAGTTTTTCAGCCGATATGGGATCGGCGGCGCTGAAACGGATAGATGATGTGCGCGTTCTGCGTGCGGCACAATTTCCCGAAGATGCGGGGCCGCTGGCGCATCCGATCCGCCCGGAAAGCTATCAGGAAATATCCAATTTCTATACAGCGACCATCTATAACAAGGGCGCGGAAGTGATCCGGATGATGGCAACTTTGCTGGGCGCGGAGCGGTTTCGTAAAGGCACGGACCTTTATTTCGACCGCCACGACGGCGAGGCAGCGACTTGCGAGGATTTCGTCACCGCGATGGAAGATGGCGGCGATATTGACCTGAAACAGTTTCGTAGCTGGTATGAAACGCCGGGCACACCGCGTGTTTCTGCTACGCTAAGCCACGATCCGCAAACAGGCATAGCGACGCTGGACCTTAAACAGACCATGTCCGCCAGCGGAGCGCCGCAGAAGCCATCGGAAATGGTTATCCCGCTCAGCATCGCGCTACTCGATCCGAAAACCGGCGCACATAAAGGGGAGCAGCTTATCACGCTGGATCAGGCGGAGCAGAGCTTTGCTTTTGAGGGGCATGAAGAGTATCCGGTCCTGTCGATCAATCGCGGCTTTTCTGCGCCGATCATTCTTGAAAGCAGCCGCTCGGCAGAGGAATTGGCCTTTCTGTCATCGCATGACGACGACCCGTTTGCGCGGTTCGAGGCGATGCAGCAGCTGATGACCAGCTATCTGGTTGCGCAGGTCATGGGCACCCCCGCCGACCGCGACATTATTTTACAAGCCGTAGGCGCGGTCCTGGCGGACGAGAATATTGACCGCGCATTTCTGGCAGAACTGGTGCAGCTTCCCAGCGAGGCTTTTCTGGGCGACCAGATGGCGCAAGTCGATCCGCAGGCGATACACGACGCGCGTGAAAAACTGCGCGGCAAGATCGGCGTCCAGTTTGAACGCAAGTTCCGCCGCCTTTACAAACAATGCGTGCCGGGCGAATTTTCGCTGGCTGCCGAAGCGCGGGCCGACCGCAAGCTCCGCAATGTCGCTTTGTCCTATATCGCCGCGTCACAGGTCGAGGACGCAGCAGAGCTGGCTTTTGACCAATATCGCGATGCCAATAATATGACCGCGATGCAGGGCGCGCTCGGCGTCCTGTCGCACATGGAGGCACAGCAACGGACCTGGGCGTTTGAGGATTTCTTCAAACGGTTCAAGGACAATGCACTGGTGCTAGACAAATGGTTCACCTTGCAAGCGATGTCGCAGCGCACCGATACGGTGAAACGGGTCGAAAAACTGGCAAAACATCCCAGCTTCAACCTGTCCAACCCCAATCGCGTGCGAGCGCTTTATGCCGGTTTTACCAGCAACCCTGTGCGTTTCCACGATCCATCTGGTCAGGGCTATAAGTTACTGGCCGACATGATTATCGCGCTGGACAGGCAAAACCCGCAAACGGCGGCACGGTTCATTCCGTCCCTTGGCCGCTGGCGCCGGTATGAACCGGGCCGCTCGCAATTGATGCAGCAAGCACTTGAGAAAATTGCTGCAACGCCCGGACTGTCAAAAGATGTATCCGAACAGGTGAGCAGAAGCCTTGCCTGATCCACAACGCACTAAAGTAGATGTCACGCGATCGCTGCTTCTGGAAGGCGTGCCTCACGGTTTCCTTGGCCGCGCGGGTGGGCTTTCCACCGCGATCTATGCGGGGCTGAATGTCGGTCTGGGCAGTGATGACGAGCGCGATACCATAATGCAGAACCGCCAGCGGGCCAAAGATGCGGTGCTGCCGGACAGCGAGTTGCTGACCCTCCATCAGGTGCATAGCGCGGATGTTGTGGTGGTCAGCAAAGGCTTTGCGATTGATGAGCGTCCGCACGCCGATGCGATGGTGACGGACAGACCGGGACTCTTGCTCGGTATATTGACCGCCGATTGCGTGCCAGTCCTGTTCTACGATCCCGCCGCGCAAATTATCGGCGCTGCCCATTCGGGATGGAAGGGCGCGATTGGCGGCGTGACCGATAACACCATCGCGGAAATGGAAAAGCTGGGCGCATCGCGGGACAACATTGTTTGTGCCATTGGGCCGTG
>JADMKQ010000093.1 GCA_015478735.1 Sphingorhabdus sp.
CCATCGCGTGTCCCGTCTGCTTATCGCCGCTTAAAAACCATTCCTTCTCCTGGTGAAACTTGGCGTCGCGAACCAGGGCGCGGAAATCGTTTATTGTGACATGGTGAATGTTGGGCGTGTCATACCAGCGTTCGGGCAGCAGCCTTGTGACCGGCATGTGACCGCCAAAAAACAGTGCCAGACGCACGCGCCAATGGGCGAAATTGGGAAAGCTGACAAAGGCCTGCTTGCCGATACGCAGCAGCTCGTTGATGATGAGATCGGGCCGGCGGGTTGTCTGCAAGGTCTGGCTGAGGATCGCATAGTCAAAGCTGCCATCCGGATAGGCGGAAAGGTCAGTGTCCGCATTTCCCTGCACTACCGACAGGCCTCTGCTCACGGCGGTGGCGACATTGGCCGGGTCAATTTCCAGTCCGCGTGCATCGGCTTGCTTCTGGTCGCGCAGTGCAGCCATCAGCGATCCGTCACCGCACCCGATATCAAGCACGCGGGAGTTGGGAATGATATTGTCGGCGATAATCTGAAGATCAGGGCGGAGTTTGGTCATCTTGGATCTCCTGCCTTTAAAAAGCCGTCGACAATGCGGTTCATTTCCGGATTCTCCAGCAGGAAGCTGTCATGGCCAAATGCACTGGACAGCTCGACAAAGCTTGCCGCTGCCCCCGCGGCATTCAGCGCGTGGACAATCCGGCGCGATTCACTGGTCGGATAAAGCCAGTCGCTATCGAAGCTGATCAGGCAGAAGCGCGTTTTTGATCCTTTGAAAGCATGGGCCAATGTGCCGCCATGTTCTTCGGCAAGGTCGAAATAATCCATCGCGCGCGTGATATAGAGATAGCTGTTGGCATCAAAGCGATCGACAAAGCTGATTCCCTGATGCCGCAAATAGCTTTCAACCTGAAAATCGGCATCAAAGCCGAAAGTTTTCGCAGCGCGGTCTTGTAGCCTCCGCCCGAATTTCTCGGTCAGGCCGGCTTCTGACAAATAGGTAATATGGGCCGCCATACGCGCAACGGCCAGCCCGCTGCTAGGCGGGTTGTCGTCGGCATAATAGGCCCCTTTACGCCAGCGCGCATCGGCCATGATGGCTTGCCTGCCGACCTCGTGAAAGGCGATATTCTGCGCCGAGTGACGCGCGGCAGATGCAATGATAACCGCCGATTTCACCCGTTCAGGATATAGCGCGGTCCAGCTAATCGCCTGCATCCCGCCCATTGATCCACCGATGACGGCATGAAGCCGTTCTATACCCAGATAATCGAGCAAGAGCGCCTGGGCGCGCACCATGTCGGCGATGGTCAGCATCGGGAAGTCCATGCCCCATTGCTCTCCGGTCGCCGGATTGATTGTTGCCGGGCCGGATGAACCCATGCAGCTACCAATCACATTGGCGCAGATGACGAAATGCCTGTCGGTATCAACCGGCTTGCCGGGTCCGACCATGCGTGTCCACCAGCCACCTTTTCCGGTGAGGGGGTGGGTTGAGGCAACATATTGATCGCCGGTCAGGGCATGACAAACCAGAACCGCGTTGCTGGCATCGGCATTCAATCGCCCATAGGTTTCATAGGCAATTTCAACCGGGGTTAAAGCGGCCCCGCTGTCGAGCGGTAACGGTCCAAGCAAGCGGACCTGTTTATCCAACCCGAAACGCGCATCTTGACTCATAATTTCACTCATATTTCTGGGGGCTAAGGCGGGATTTGCCGCCGGTCAAACGATATTGCTGTTGACTGACTGGCTGTGAGGACTAGTCCGGCCTAATATTTGTATATCAATCGAGAGCCTCACATGGGAAATCTGACACCGCAGCCAAAAGACTGGATCATGGACATCGCCGCTTATATTCCCGGAAAAGCGGGGAGTGAAGATGGCAAAAAGCTGATCAAACTGTCGGCCAATGAAAACCCGCTGGGATGCAGCCCCGATGCGGCGGAAGCGATTAAGGACGCGTCCGCCAGTGTTGACCGTTACCCCGATGGCGGCTCCGGCATCTTGCGCGCCGCACTTGGTGCGAAATATGATCTTGATCCCGCACGGATCATCTGCGGAACGGGTTCGGACGATGTGCTGCAACTGGTCGCCAATGTCTATACCGGGCCGGGCGATGAAATCATCTATGTCCGCTATGGTTTTGCGGTCTATGAAATTGCTGCGCGGCGCTATGGCGGCACTCCGGTGGTTGCGGATGACCGTGACTATGGCACCGATGTTGACGCCATACTCGCCAAGGTCACGGACAAGACCAAGCTGGTCTATCTGGCCAATCCCAATAATCCGACTGGCACATTATCCGGCGCGGAAGAAATCAAGCGCCTGCATGATGCGCTGCCCGGCAATGTCGTGCTTGTGCTGGACGGGGCCTATGCCGAATATCTGGAAGCGGAAGAAGATGACGGCGCGCTGGAACTGGCGCGAACGGCATCCAATGTCCTGGTCACACGCACTTTTTCCAAAATTTACGGGCTGGCAGCCGAGCGTATCGGATGGGGCTATGCCTCTGCCGAGATTATTGATGCGATGAACCGTATCCGGCAACCGTTTAATGTCACCACCGCTGGTCAGCAAGCAGCAGTAGCTGCCTTGGCGGATGAGGGCTTTGTCGAGAAGAGTCGCACGCATAACCGTCAATGGCGTAGTTGGTTGACCGCTGAAATAGAGGCACTGGGCAATCACGGATTGCGGGCCATTCCATCGCATACCAATTTCCTGCTCGTCCTGTTTGAAGGCGCGGTGTCTGCGGAAGAAGCCAATAAGGGGCTGATGGACAAAGGCTATGTCGTGCGCTGGTTACCGGGACAGGGTTTGGCAAACGGCCTGCGTATTACCATCGGGACCGAAGAAGAAACTCGCGGCTTTGTAGAGGCTTTGCGCGCCATATTGGAAGCTGAAGACTAATGCTGCCATTTGCGAATATTGCCATCATCGGTCTTGGCCTGATCGGGTCGTCCATTGCGCATGGCGTGAAAGCCAGCATGCCCTCTGCCCGCGTGACAGGCTATGATGCCGATCCGGCTGTCGTCGCCCGTGCGCAGGAACTGGGATTTTGTGATGATGTTGCCGATAGCGCCGGTGCCGCTGTCATAGATGCCGACCTTGTTTTGCTATGCGTGCCGGTTGGCGCCATGGCGGCTATTGCAGAAGATATAGCCGAAGATCTGCCCAAGGACGCTGTGATTAGCGATGTTGGTTCCTCCAAGAGCCAGGTCATTACAGCGCTGTCCGCCGCCTTGCCGGGTGCGCGGATCATTCCCGCTCATCCGGTTGCAGGGACCGAGCATAGCGGGCCTGATGCGGGGTTTGCCACGCTGTTCCATGACCGCTGGTGCATATTGACGCCGCCTGAAGACGCGCAGGAAGGCGATATTGAACGCGTGCGCGCTTTTTGGGAGAAGCTTGGCGCGAATATCGAGATTATGGATGCCAAGCATCATGATCTGGTGCTCGCCGTGACCAGCCATCTGCCCCACCTGATCGCCTATACTATTGTCGGCACCGCATCGGATTTGGAGCATGTCACCCGCAGCGAAGTGATTAAATATTCCGCGGGCGGCTTTCGGGATTTCACCCGCATTGCGGCCTCTGATCCGACGATGTGGCGCGATGTATTTCTGTCTAACAAGGATGCCGTGCTTGAAATGCTCCAGCGTTTTTCAGAAGACCTGACCGCGCTGCAACGGGCGATCCGCTGGGACAAGGGGGATGAGCTGTTTGATCTCTTCACCAAAACCCGCGCCATCCGCCGCCGGATTATCGAAGAGGGACAGGATGACGCCGCGCCCGATTTCGGGCGAAGCCACGACGGATCGGGTGCGAAACAATAAATCGCTCACTGTCGTATGGTCGTGTCATTTCTATATTGTGTATTAATCTTTATATTATAATCTCTCATCCGGGGCGCGCCATTATCGGAAGGGGATGGTAATGTCAGAAGACCGTAACGAGCACGACCAGGGAGACAGGCGCCAGTCAGAGCGCCGGGTAGCCGATGATCCGAACTATCAAGGTGTCGAGCGCCGCAAGGAAGATCGCCGCAAGACGGATCGCCGTAAAGACCCGCGCGAATAGCCTAGAGTGGTTTCGAGTGAAATGGAACATTTCACGGCTCGGAAATCACGGTAA
>JADMKQ010000094.1:0-1024 GCA_015478735.1 Sphingorhabdus sp.
GTGATATTCCGCTCCCTGCACGGATTGCTCAACGCCGGACTTGCACAATCCGAATTGCAGGCACTGCGCGATATTCTGGCCGATGATGGCATGGTGGGCGTGGTCCAGCACCGCGCCGATGCAGATGCTCCAGAAGCCGTATCAAATGGATCGAAAGGCTATGTGCAGCAGGATAATGTGATCGCACTGTTTGAACTTAACGGGTTTGAACTGGTCGATTCTTCGGAAATAAATGCCAATCCCAAAGATACCAAGGATTATGAAAAGGGCGTCTGGACCCTTCCGCCGACTTTGACGAACAAGGAAGTGGATAGAGCCAAATATGAAGCCATTGGCGAGTCGGACCGGATGACTTTGCTGTTCAAAAAACGGCTCTGAGACAGCAGTCCGGGCGATAGTATCGGGGGGTGGTTTTTGCACTCGTCGCGATCATCGCCCGGCGCTATCCGCCGGCATGCTGCTCACGATAATCCTGTATGTTGCGACAATTCCGATTGCAGCACGTTTCGGCATCAAGCTATGATGGCGGCATGACAAAAGAAATTACCGTCGCCGCGCTGCAACTGGCATTGAATAATGGCTCCGAAGCCGAGAATATCGAGGTCGTGAGCCAGCAGGTCGCCAACGCAGCAGAGCGGGGCGCGCAGATCATTCTCCCGCCCGAATTGTTTGCCGGACCCTATTTCTGCAAGACCGAGGATGAAGCGCTTTTTGCTATGGCCAGACCAGCGAAGGAAAGCGCGCCGGTTCTGGCGATGCAAAAACTGGCCAGGCAGTTGAAGGTCGCCATTCCAGCGAGCTTTTTTGAGCGTGACGGGCAGCATTATTATAACAGCATCGCGATAATCGATCCCGATGGCGAGATCATGGGCATCTATCGCAAGGCCCATATTCCCGATGGTCCGGGTTACGAGGAAAAATTCTATTTCCGTCCCGGAAATAGCGGTTTTAAAGTGTGGAACCTGTTCGGCACCACCATCGGCGTGGGGATATGCTGGGACCAATGGTATCCCGAAACAGCGCG
>JADMKQ010000094.1:1124-4065 GCA_015478735.1 Sphingorhabdus sp.
GCCCGCAAGCACCGCGCAGGCATGGGCTTCTTCCGCGACCGCAGGCCGGAGCTTTACGGGCGGCTGGTTGAGGATGTTTAAAGATTGGGATTATGGCGACTGGATAGAAGTCTTCGCCAATTCAGCGAGTTTTCCATATCCAGCCCAGCAAGCACATTGAAGCGGCCTCTCGATTCCGCCGATAAACGCTGCCGTTGGTCCCGAATCACCGCCTCACGCCTTTAAGCCTGACCGCTGCGGTCATATTATAGAGGGCTGTATGCATGTAAATAATAGTAAAGTTTGGCAATTCGGCGTTTTGAGCGAGAAAATCCTGTTAGGATAAGTCTTCCTGAAAAACAGAATCAACGCGGGTATTGCGGAGTATAGGAGACAGGTAGTGGATATTATGAAAACATTACAGACATCAGGCGGCATCGAAATGATGGCGCGCGAACTGGGTGTCGATAAAAGTGTCGCGCAAGCTGGCACGGCTGCTCTGATTCCGTCAGTTTTAGGAGGGTTCAAGAAAACGGCGCAGGCACAGCCCGGCGGTCTTGAAGGACTGGGCGGTTTGCTGGGTCAGCTTGGCGGCGGCGGATTGCTCGACAGCGTAACGAACTCGCAGCCAACACCGGTAGGGCAGGGCAACGAGGTGCTTGGCCAGATTTTCGGTTCCAAGGAAGTCAGCCGCACCGTTGCAGCCGGAGCGGAGCAACAAACCGGCATCAGCAGCGAATTGCTAAAGAAAATGCTGCCCATGGTCGCAATGATGGCCGCAGGTTACATGGCAAAACAGAGCGGCGATAACGCAGGCGGCAATGGCGGCGGTCTGGGCGGGCTTATTGGCGGTTTGCTTGGCGGAGGGTCGAAAGGCGCTTCCGGCGAATCCGGCGGACTGGGATCGCTGCTTGACCTGAATGGAGACGGCAACCCGCTGGACGATATTATCGGAATGGCGGGTAAGCTGGCGCGTTAAGAACGGTTTGCTGAAGCGTCCTTGTCAGGGATAGTTTCGATCATCAGGACGCCGTTTGCGACATCAGCAATCCGCGCGATCGCGCCCACGGGCAGGTCCGGGCCGCGTGCGGGCCACTCACTGTCACCCACTTTCACCCGGCCGGATGTATCATTTACCGGCTGCACGACAGTCACAGTCGTTCCGATGAGCCGGGCAGCGCGGTCATTGAGCAGGGGGTCCGCGCTCTTCACAACATTGGACAGATACCATTGGCGACCGATGAGCACGCTGGCGATGGTTGAAATGCCGAATAGCGTCAACTGACCGGCCAGTGTCAGGTCGATGAACGCGCTCACTATTCCGGTCACGGCGGCAGCAGCAGCAAGCCAGATCAGGAACACACCGGGCATGAAAATCTCGGCCAGTGCCAGTAGCGCGGCCAAGCTCAGCCAGACATATTCCGGATCACTGCTTATCAGGTCGTCCATTGTCCGTGTCCCTTCCGCTTATTCAAACGGGCCTTTTCTCTTGGGCGTGGCCGGCGGCGCAGGCGGAGCGAATGTTTCGGTGTCGCCCAGCGCTTCCTTGGCCAGAGCGCCGATGCCGCCCAACGTCCCGATTAGCTGCGTTGCTTCAACCGGGAACAGAATTGTCTTGGCGTTGGGCGATGTGGCAAATTTCTCGACGGCTTTGACATAATCCTGGGCGATAAAATAGTTGATCGCCTGGGCATTGCCGCTGGAAATAGCTTCGGACACCAGCTTTGTGGCCTTTGCTTCCGCTTCTGCTTCGCGTTCACGGGCTTCTGCGTCGCGGAAAGCGGCTTCGCGCCGACCTTCGGCTTGCAGGATCTGGCCTTGCTTCTCGCCTTCTGACCGCAAAATCTCGGAAGCGCGCGCACCTTCGGCATCGAGGATGTTGGCGCGCTTTTCACGCTCCGCCTTCATCTGCCGCGCCATCGCATTTACGATATCCTGCGGCGGGCGGATGTCCTTGATCTCGATCCGGGTAATTTTAACCCCCCATGGCGTCGTCGCATCATCAATCACGACCAGCAAGCGGGCGTTGATCTCGTCGCGCTTGGACAGGGTTTCATCCAGGTCCATGGAACCCATGACGGTTCGCAAATTGGTAGTCACAAGGTTCAGGATCGCGTTGTAAAGATCGCTGACCTCGTAAGCGGCCTTCGCGGCGTCCAACACCTGGAAAAACACCACGCCATCGGTTGAGATCATGGCATTGTCTTTGGTGATGATTTCCTGACCCGGAATGTCCAGCACCTGTTCCATCATGTTGACCCTGCGCCCGACGCGGTAGAGGAAAGCCGGGAAGAAGTTGAAGCCGGGCTTCGCGATGCTGGTGAAGCGGCCGAAGTATTCTATAGTATATTCATAGCCTTGCCGGACAATTTTGATGCTTGCAAAAAGATAGATGATCACGACGATCAGAACGAGTAACAAGAGTGAGATTTCCATGACCGGGCCGCCTCCATATTATTTTGCCTATCATCAATGATTCAGGCCATAATGCCAAGGAAAAACAAATAATCCCCCTCCGCAATTAAGGTATCTCTATTTCAATGCGTTATCTCACTTGTCTAATAGTCTTGCTATTATGGGCTCCGGTCCAAGAAGTTCAGGCCCAGAATATTTCCGAGCAGGATTTGCTCGAGCATATCGAAATATTGGCCAGCGATAATTTTGGTGGCCGTAAGCCGGGAACGCACGGAGAGAACAAGACCGTCAGCTATATCGCGACCCAATGGAAAAATGCAGGATTGCGGCCAGCAACCGGCTCATCTTCATGGTATGCGCCTGTTGCATTGATGGACCGCACACCGCTGAAGCAGAGCTTTACATTCGTCATGATGGATGAAGGTCGCGAAAAGACCATCCGGATTGACGATGATCAGATCATCCTGCGCGGCTCGCAGCCATTGACCACCCTGTCGTCCGCGCCTGTTATCTTTGCTGGCTATGGCAACCAGTCCGCAGAAGAAAT
>JADMKQ010000095.1 GCA_015478735.1 Sphingorhabdus sp.
GTTACAGACAATATCATATTGCCACGCCAGAATATCGAGCGGGTCCTTATTTTGCAGGGCATCCATTTCGCCCTGCGGCATTGAGAACGGGTTGTGAGAGAAATCGAGTTTTTTCAATTCCTCATCATATTCGTACATCGGGTAATCGACGACCCAGCAGAATTTAAATTCATTTTCGTTGATAAGGCCGAGCTGTTCAGCGACGCGGGTCCGCGCGACACCGGCCAGTTTCGCCGCTTCAGCTTCCTTGCCAGCGGCAAAGAACACGCCGTCATTCGGACCGCAGCCAAGATCGGCGAGCAGTTTTGCTGTGCCCTCCTCACCATGGTTTTTCGCAATTGGGCCGCCAGCAGCGCCATCTTTCATGTTAATATACCCCAGACCCGCATAGCCTTCGCCGCGCGCCCAGTTATTCATGTCATCAAAGAATTTCCGGCTGTTTTTACCAGCTTCCGGCGCAACAAAAGCACGCACGGTTCCGCCGGATGCGGTGATCTTGTCAAACAAACCAAAGCCGGAGCCTTTGAATTGCTCCGACACATCCTGAATGATAATCGGGTTTCTAAGGTCCGGCTTGTCCGAACCATATTTCAGCATCGATTCTTTATAAGGAATGCGGGGGAACTCACCTGCTGGCGTTACGCTTTTGCCATTGGCGAATTCCTCGAACACGCCAGCCAGAACAGGTTCCAGTGCTTGAAACACGTCTTCCTGTGTCACAAAGCTCATTTCGAGGTCGAGTTGGTAGAATTCGCCGGGAGAGCGATCCGCCCGCGCATCTTCATCACGGAAACATGGTGCAATCTGGAAATAACGGTCAAAGCCCGCCACCATCAGCATCTGTTTAAACATTTGCGGCGCTTGCGGAAGCGCGTAGAATTTTCCCGGGTGAACGCGGCTGGGAACCAGATAGTCGCGCGCGCCTTCCGGTGAGGAAGCAGTGAGGATCGGTGTCTGAAACTCGGTGAAGCCCTGGTCCGTCATACGCTTACGCAAAGAGGCGATGACCTTTGAACGCAGCATCATGTTGGCGTGAACTTTTTCCCGACGCAGGTCGAGGAAGCGGTAACGCAGGCGGATATCCTCGGGATATTCCTGTTCACCGAAAACGGGCATCGGAAGTTCTTCGGCAGGGCCTTGCATTTCAACGGTTTCAGCAACCAGCTCAACTTCGCCGGTGGGCAGGTTCGGATTCACGGTGTCGGTGGAACGTGCAGTGACCTTACCAGTGACAGTAATAACCGATTCTTTGCGCGCTGCGTCCAGAACCTTGAACGCTTCGCTGCCTTCTTCACTGACAATCTGGGTCAGGCCGAAATGGTCGCGCAGGTCAACAAACATAAGGTTTCCATGATCGCGGATATTATGAATCCAGCCGGACAAGCGGACTTCTTCGCCGACATTCCCGGTGCGAAGCTGTGAACAGTTGTGGGTACGATATGCGTGCATGATGAACCTTTGATCTCTGGAATGCTTCTGATCGAGAAGCTTATGATGGCGTAACACAGTCCGAAAGCACTTTTGTCAAGGACGAAGCACTGAAACCGGCCTTTCTATTGCATAGTCCTCCACCGTTCATCGCCCTGCTAAATAGACTTTGTCTATCGGAAATGTTTGCGACACTGAACTCAGCTTGTATAGAACGCGCATGAAGATTCATCCCTTACTGACTGATAATCAGGATATTGCCGATATATGCGAACGTTTTTCGACTGCCGACTTTGTCGCCGTCGACACCGAGTTTATGCGCGAAAACACTTATTGGCCAATCCTCTGCCTGATCCAGATTTCCGATGGAAAAGAGGCCGCGGCGATTGATCCGCTTGCGCCGGATGTTGATTTGGGACCTTTGCTCGACCTGTTAGTCGAAAATGAAAATGTCCTGAAAGTTTTCCATGCCGGCGGGCAGGATGTGGAAATTATCCACAATATGACCGGCAAAACACCCCATCCGATTTTCGATACGCAGATTGCAGCCATGGCCTTGGGGCCAAGCGAGCAAATCGGTTATGCCAATCTGGTTGATAGCTGGTTAGGCGTAACGCTCGACAAAGGTGCGCGCTTCACAGATTGGTCGCGGCGTCCCTTGTATGACCGTCAGATTGAATATGCCATTGGCGATGTCACCCATTTGTCGTCCATATTCCCGATGATGCTGGAAAAGCTGATCGAAACCAACCGCGGCATGTGGATAAATGCGGAGATGGAGCGGCTTGCCGATCCGGATAATTATGTAAACAATCCAGAAGACGCATGGCACCGCGTAAAATTCCAGGGTCGTAACCCCGAAGCACTGGGCCGTCTGAAAGCTTTAGCGGCGTGGCGCGAGAAAGAGGCCCAGTCCAAGGACATGCCCCGCGGCCGGATCATGCGCGATGAAACACTGGCCGATATCGCTGCCCATCCGCCCAAGGATCAAGCCAAACTAGCGCAAGTACGCGGTCTATCGGCTGGCTGGAAAAATAATGACATTGGCGAGCGGTTGATGAACGCGCTGGCCAAGGCGGGACCGCTGGCAAAAAGCGAATTGCCGGAACGTAACGGCGGTCGCCGCACCAAATTCAGCAAAGATAACGCGCTGGTGGTCGACCTGTTGAAACTGCTCCTGAAAATCCGGTCATCGGAAATGAACGTGGCGGCCAAACTGCTAGCCCGCGCCGGCGAGCTAGAACAGATAGTCGCTGGTGAAAGAGAAGGACTCGCGCTGCTTGAAGGGTGGCGATACGAAGAGTTTGGCCGCGATGCGCTTGATCTGATAGAAGGGCGCATGAGCTTCACCGTAAAAGATGGTAAGCTACAGATGACCCATAGCCCGGAATCACAAAAGGAGAACGCGCAATGAAGGTTCGATTTTTACTGGCGGCAATCACTTGTCCCGCTTTGATGGCCTGTTCAACAACGGGAACAGAAACGCAGCCAACGGATAATGACATGACAGCGGATCGTACATGCCAGGCAGATGAACTGGGCAGCTTTGTAGGTCAGAAGGCAACAGCGGAAATCGGAGCCACCGTGATGGAACGGTCTGGTGCTAGAACTCTTCGCTGGATTCCGCCTAACAGCGCGGTGACCATGGATTACCGTGAAGACCGGCTGAATATCGAATATGACGACAATATGATGATTACCCGCGTACATTGCGGATAATCACAAGTCTTATTCGGTAACCAATACAGCTTCCAGATCCAGCATTTTAGCGAGCTGCATATGTCGCTTTGCGACGGCATCGCCGTAAAGGTCGCGTAATTCTGTCGCCATGATAATTTCTAGCCGGCCATCGGCTTTGCGAAGCCGCGTCTGTTCCAGCGGATTACGCGTTCCTCCGCTAATCCGCTGCCCCAATCGCATTGCCAGGCCCCAGCAGATAGCCCGCCGCGTCGCCTTGTCGCTTGCCAAGACCCCGCCACCGGGAAAAATATCAGTCCCGCCGCCAAAGCTGGTATAAAGCGCTTGCCCCAATAATTCCCGTTCTGGCCCGGTAATACCGACCCAATTACCGTGCAGCCCCATGACAAGCCCGCGCTCTGCACGAAAGTTTGGATTTGCGCGCCAGGCGACATCTCCAAGATTACATGCGGCTTGCCGAATACGTTCCTCTTCAGGAGCATCGTCGCAAAAAACCGGGGCAATCCATTTATCAAGCAGTTTGCTATTCGCAGGGAAACGGGCTTGCGCCGCCCCTGACACTTCGGTTGCCAGCAACAAGGGATCGCGCTTGCTTTCAGCCTTGCTGACACTCTGGAACAGCAATCCTTCGCGCACGCCATAAGCCGATACGATCATGGTACTGCTATCCAGATAACGTATGATATAGGACAAAAGCCATGCCGCATCATCCAAAGTCGGTATGCGTGATGATGAAAGGCCTGGGACTGCTTTCAACTTGGCCTTGTCGAGCCGAGCCAACTGGCTGACAAGTCTTCGTGCGCGCTGCGGCTGCATTTCATAATGATGGATCACAGGCAACGGGTAACCGCTGTCAAACATGTCCAGCCGTGCCAGCGAACGCCAAGAGCCCCCAACCAGATAAAATGGCAATCCTTGTGCTTTTTTATCCCACTCGGTCTCTTTCAGCA
>JADMKQ010000096.1 GCA_015478735.1 Sphingorhabdus sp.
ATCGGAGCTGACGACATTGGTCGAGAAGCGCTTTTTGTCCTTGGTATAGTTAAAGCCGCCAGTCAGCGTCAGCCGGTCGGTAATTTCAAAATCGACCGTTCCGAAAATCGAATAGGCTTCGTTGCTGAAATCATAGGCTTCGTCAAAACCGTCGCCGGGGCGGAAAAAGCTGCCGATATATTGCGTCGGATCACCGTCCAGCGCGCCAAAAGTCTGCTCCAGTATAGGAACGCTCAATGCACCGCCCGAAGCCTGCTGCACCAGCGCATTGCCATAGGGGCGGAACTGGCTGCCGAAATAGAACTGGTTGATCTGGTCAATATTCTCGTCGAAATAATAGCCGCCCAGCAGGAAGTTGATCGGGCCATCGAAATCGGAAGCCAAACGCAATTCCTGTGTGAAGGTCTTGATACGCGAATCCGCAAAGTTCCGGCCAACCAGATCGGCTCCGGTAAAGTCGGAATCCTGATCGGTCACGGCATTGACGCGCCGGTAAGCGGTAATGGAGGTCAGGCTAAGCGCTCCGAAACTATAGTCAATCTGTCCCGACACACCGTAATTTTCGATATTATTGGTCGAGAGGAAATTGTTATACACATCGTATGAGAACGGATTTTCCGGATCAAGCGCGGTGCCGCCAGCCAGCGCATCGGCAATCGCCCCGGTAGGGCCGTTCACAATATTGGCAGCGATACAGCAATTCTCGTCAATCTTGTCATAATCCGCGATCAGGCGAACCGACAGGTCATTCGATGGTTCAAATAACAACTGCGCGCGCGTGCCCCAGCGGTTACGGTCATTAACGTCCGTGCCCAGCGCCAGATCCTGCGCATAGCCATCGCGGCGGTTATAATTCCCGGCCAGGCTGAACGCCACGGTGTCGGTAATTGGTCCGGTTATATCTGCCTTGGCAATGATCGTATCGAAATTGCCGTATGTCAGCGAAGCAGAGCCGCCAAATTCAAATTGCGGCTTCTCTGTTACGACGCTGATAACACCAGCCGATGCGTTTTTGCCGAACAGGGTTGATTGCGGGCCGCGAAGAACTTCGATCCGCTGGACATTGGGAAGGTCACCAATCTGCGCTGCTGAGCGTGAGCGATAAACGCCGTCGATAAACACACCCACGGAAGGCTCGATACCGGCATTATTGGCGCCGTTACCGAAACCGCGAATAACGAAATTGGTATTGGCCGAACTTTGCAACTGCGATACGCGCAGCGAGGGGACGAGGGTTTGCAAGTCCAGAAGATCACGGATTTCAGCTTGTTCGATCGTCTCGGCACTGGTCACCGAAACCGCGATGGGGGTTTCCTGCAAGGTTGTTTCACGCTTGGACGCGGTCACGATGATGATATTATCATCAATCGTTCCTTCCTCCTGAACATCCTGAGCATAAGCAGGTACGGAGGAAATCAAACCACCGATGGCGGTAGCGGTCAAAAACTTTACTATTTTCATGCTGTCTCCTAAGGCCCAGAAACTTCCGGGATCGTTACAAATGAAATCGGTTTCAAGGATTCTACCTTGGAATAGACCGGTTCGTTAGTCCACAAGAGTAGTAGCTTTGAACCGGTTACCATGTCATTATCATGGCAACAGCCAACAAAACGTGGCTGCGATGCAACAGATATAAACAGCAATGTCAGTAATGGAGCTTCTCGCCTGACAAAAGGCCGGATCTGGCCCCAATGGGCGAAGCTATTGATCAAGAGAGATGGTGCCCCTGGCCCGACTCGAACGGGCACTCCTTGCGGAACTCGATTTTGAGTAGGACGAGACAACCGTAACTATTTGATACTAAATAATAATTTATGTGTCAACCGAAATTTGTGTAAGGTTTTGTGTAAGTGTGTAAGACATGTGTAAGTGATTCCCACAAAAAGTGGGGCGCGCCTAGCTAACTGTTTGCGTGTCATCCTGCCACCGTGTCGTGAACCTGAAAAGATCCACTTTTTAGCTGATACACACCCCCTTCTGACACAATGCGAATTGTTAACTCGGTGTACAAAGGTTGAGATGGAACAATAGCCTCTCATTCGAAGCTATAGCTTTTGCATGCCGCTGGAATCCCAGCGACGTTCGGTCTGAGCACCCGACCGTAGGACCATATCTGTAACCATCTTGCCATTTCATGATATATCATGATAGCCTGATTTAATTAAAGGTGGCTAGCAATGACAATCCAAAATCGAGAGAAATTTGCGACCCAGGTTAATACAGAAATACTATCCGCCGTGCGCAGTTTGGCACAAAGCGAAGGACGTCAACTCCAGGCGCTGGTTGATGAGGCGCTGGCCGATCTGATTGAGAAACGAAAACGAGGGCGCCCTCGCGATAATGTCATGGCTATCTATCAAGTTAGCCATCAAAAATTTGCACCACTCTATAAAAAACTGGCTGAATGACGGATTACTTGACCGTTATAGAAGTGTTGACCATTCACGCCGACCAGATAGAACGATATGGCCTTTCCAAGGGATTGCGCGATCCGGATTTGCGAGAGGCAGCTCTGTTGCGTCCACAAACTGGCTATTATGCTGACCTTGTCGAAGAAGCTGCATCACTGTGGGAAAGCCTTGCCCAAAATCACCCGTTTATAGACGAGAACAAGCGCACAACCTTTGCGGTGACTTATACCTTTCTAGCAATAAATGGCGCAAGGATTACCCCGGAAGCTGATGCGACCTTTTCCTTCATAATGGATCTTCATGAATCCGGCACGTTTGAATTAGAGTACATTACAGCATGGCTGCGCGCAAATATCACGCACGACAATTTATGAGCGTAGGTCGCCGTTAATAGCGCGTCGTCTACTAGTCCGTGTTGACAAAGACTTTAGCCATAGTCGGGCGGCGGCGAGGTTGAGGAAGCTCTCGAAGGAGAGGACGGTTTTGTCATAGCGGGTGGCAATACGGCGCTGTTGCTTCAGCTTTCCGAACATGCGCTCGACACGGTTTCTGTCACGGTAGCGGCGATAGTCGGGATGCTCTGGCACCTTGCGGTTTGAGCGGGGCGGGATGATCGGCAGGATGCCCCGGATCAATAGGCTTTCGCGGAAGCGATCACCATCATAACCCTTGTCCGCCAGCAGTGCCTTGGGTGTTGCGACGGGGATCGCCATCAGCGGCTCGGCAGCGGTGTAATCGGAGGCCTCGCCGCCGGTCAGGATGAAGCCAACAGGCAGTCCTTGATTGTCGCATCGGGCGTGGATTTTGCTCGTAAAGCCGCCGCGTGATCGACCAAGAGCATTCGCACGAGCCCCCCTTTTCCGCCCGCTGCCGAGACATGGCTGCGAATGCTGGTGCTGTCGATCATGTGCTGCCAGTCGTCGGTCAGTCCGAGATCGACCAGCGTTTGCAGGAGAGCATCCCAGACGCCCTGTTCTGCCCAGCGCCGGAACCGGACATAGACCGAGTTCCACTTGCCGTATCGCTCGTGCATGTCGCGCCACGGGCAGCCGACCCGCAGCACATGCAGCATCCCATTGAGGAAGCGCCGATTATCGCCCGCTGGCCGCGCCCAGCGACCACGCTCAGGCGGCAGCAACGGCCCGATCAATTCCCATTCAGCATCCGACAAATCCCCGCGGCCCATGACTGCTCCTCAAAAAGCAGTCTTGAATCACAACTCGGGGTGGTTGGGAATCCTTTTGTCAACACGGCCTAGCTTCTAAAAACTACAAGAATTGACATCTCGTACATGTCCTGATTCTGACGCTCCTAAGCTGTACTTCAAAACCGACCGATGGTTTAAATAACTCGAAACACCTCTCCATTTCCCACGTCTCGGTAAAAATCAACTCGCTCACCATCCCAGTGATAGTCTAGATGGCGACCCTGGATTGCATCCGATGCGACATCCGGATAGAAGAGAGCTGCGCACTCCCCCTCCTCATGACGGACACTTGGATATACGATTCCATCCGAGCCTGAAGCGCGAAGCTCAGTCCCCAATCGCCGGCACTCACCATAATCGTCAGGATCCAGCGCTTTGTAAGCTTTCTCGCCGCGTAAATCATGCAGCCGGGCCTCGATATTGAGTACGATCTCGC
>JADMKQ010000097.1:0-19182 GCA_015478735.1 Sphingorhabdus sp.
CAGTGAACGAGTCGGTGAATAAATCACAGATTGAGCCCCTTCTCGCCATAATGCGCCAATTGCGTGATCGTGAGACAGGATGCGAATGGGACAAGGATCAGACATTCGAAACCATTGCGCCTTATACCATCGAAGAAGCCTATGAAGTTGCCGATGCGATCCAGCGTCAGGATATAGATGCGCTGAAAGATGAACTGGGCGACCTGTTGCTTCAAGTCGTGTTCCACAGCCAGATTGCGGATGATCACGGATATTTCTCGTTCAGCGATGTGGTGGACGGCATCTGCGACAAAATGATCCGCCGCCATCCGCACATTTTTGGCGAAGAAAAACATTCTCCCGGTTGGGAGCAGATCAAGGCGAAAGAACGGGCCGAGACAGGCAAATCCAGCGCACTGGACGGAGTGGCCTTGGCCCTGCCCGCGCTTTTGCGGGCACAGAAAATCCAGAAACGCGCAGCCCGCGTTGGTTTTGACTGGCCGGACAAAGCGCCGGTCAAAGCGAAACTGCTAGAGGAACTGGAGGAAGTCGAACAGGCGGAAACCCGTGAACATATACACGAAGAGATAGGCGATCTGCTCTTTTCAGCAGTTAACCTTTCCCGTCACTACGGCGTTGATGCCGAGCAGGCCTTGGCCGATGCAACGAGAAAATTCACAAACAGATTCAACAAGGTAGAGCGCACTGCTACAAGCGATATGCAAGAAATGACGCTCGATGAACTGGAAGAACTATGGCAAAAAGCCAAGGTGGCACGCTGAACCAAAGCTACTGCGCGTGGAACCGGCCCCAGTTGCGATTAGACATTTGCACGGTCAATATCAGATTTCCGTCAGATTGCCCTGATTCAATAACCCGGCCATTTTCATGCAGCCAAGCGACCCTCTTGCCATCCGATAACGGCAAGCTAATGGTTTCGGTTTTATGATTACGCGACAGTGTCTCCGTGATCATCTCGATAAGCTGATCGACGCCCTGCCCGGTTGCGGCTGATATCAGGCAAACATTGTCGGGAATATGCTGCGGTAACTGAACGCCGTCCGGATCGTCGGGATCGATCAGATCGACCTTGTTCCAGGCCTCGATAATCGGAGCCCCCTCCTCGCCTTCCATTTCTACGCCCAGTTCCCGCAATATCTGTTCAACATCATGCGCCTGCCCTTCGCTGGACGGGTGCGAAATGTCGCGGACGTGGATGATGATATCGGCTGCGGTGACTTCTTCTAGCGTAGCGCGGAACGCGGCAACCAGCTGGGTCGGCAGGTCGGACACAAATCCAACCGTATCGGAAATAATCGCTTTATCATATCCCGGCAGAGGGGATTGACGCATCGTGGGGTCAAGAGTGGCGAATAGCAGGTCTTCGGCAAAGACATCCGCACCGGTCAAGCGATTGAAAAGTGTAGATTTCCCGGCATTGGTATAACCGACAAGCGCGATGACCGGCCACGGTGCCTTTTGTCTCCGGGAGCGGTGTAACGTCCGTGTTTTGCGAAGGTGCGACAGATCCTTACGCAATTTTGCCATGCGATCGCGGATCATCCGGCGGTCGGACTCAATCTGCGTTTCACCCGGACCGCCCAAAAAGCCAAAGCCGCCGCGCTGCCGCTCCAGGTGGGTCCAGCTACGAACCAGACGCCCCGCCTGATAATCAAGATGCGCCAGTTCGACCTGCAACCGCCCTTCGGCAGTCGCAGCGCGTGCGCCAAAAATCTCGAGGATGAGCCCGGTCCGGTCGATGACTTTAACGTCCAGCTCTTCCTCAAGATTGCGCTGTTGTATAGCGCTCAGCGTGCCATCAACGATCAGGATAGTGGCACCTTCCTGCGCCAATATCGTTTTGATCTGTTGCACCTGACCGGAACCGAACAAAGTCCCAGCCTTTGGTGAGCGCACTGTAAAATAGCGCGAAGACGTCGTTTCCAATCCAATTGCCAAAGCAAGGCCTACCGCCTCTTCAAGACGGTATTCCAAGGCACTTTGATTGAGAGCCCCTAAGTCGGGGTGAACAATGAGGGCTTTGTCGTCGGTGCCGTCGAGTTCTTTTTTCTCAAATGGGATCAATGCGATTCTTCGTCACTATCGGTATAGTCGGCAAGGTTGATCGCCTCGCTCGGCTGAATTGTCGAAATGGCATGCTTGTAAACAAGCTGCGTCAGCCCTTCCCGTTCCAGCAGGATGCAGAACAGGTCATAAGCCGCAACTTCGCCCTGAAGCATCACACCATTGACCAGAAACATGGTCACAGGATCATTGCTATCGCGCACGGCCATCAGGAACACTTCCTGAAGCACACCTTTTTTAAGTTTGGTGCGGTCCATAAGCGCATTAAATGGTTCCAGATCAAGGCTTTGCGACGGCATGATGGTAGAAATACCATGCTTGTAAACAAGCTGTGACTGGCCATCTCGACGTAACAATATCGAGAAATTATCGAACCACGTCACGATGCCCTGCAACTTGACGCCTTTGACCAGAAACACGGTCACGGGGGTTTTGGATTTGCGGAGAGAGTTCAGGAAGAGGTCTTGTAAGTTATTTGATTTATCGGTCATATTTGACTTCCGGTTTTTGGCGGCACTAGGTCCGCAGCCTGGGTTCAAGTAGGTGGCCGTTATTAGTTGGGGAGAGCCACCCTTTTAACATATATGGCCTTGACGCCGAAGCTACAACAGCAAACAGGAATAGTGTTAAATATGGGGCCGCTGAACTACCCTATTCGACATCCTGCTTCTTTTTGACCGCAAGACCCAGGATTTTTAGTTTCCGGTGCAAGGCAGACCGTTCCATGCCAATGAAATTGGCGGTTTTGGAAATATTGCCCGAAAATCTGCGTATCTGAACCCGTAAATATTCCCGTTCAAAACTTTCGCGAGCTTCGCGTAAAGGCGAACCCATCAAGGAAGTGACTCCTTGGTCGAGATCATCATCATTGCCCAATATTTCGGGTGGGAGCATCGTCATCTCGATTTTGACGAAATTGTCTTTTGGCGCCAATATGATCGTCCGTTCGATGACATTCCGTAATTGGCGAACGTTGCCGGGCCAGTCATAGGCTTGCAGTGCTGCGATAGCTTCAGTGGAGATTTCCGGGGCCTGTAAACGCTGATCCGCGGCGAAACGGGCTGAATAATGTTCGACCAGAATAGGAATATCATCGCGGCGCTGGTTCAGCGGCGGCAATTCCACCGGCACGACGTTGAGCCGATAGAAAAGATCTTCGCGAAAGCGCCTTTCCTGAATCTCTTCTTCCAGATCACGCGAGGTCGCGGAAACGACGCGGACATCTACCTTGACCCGCTGGCTGCCGCCCAGACGAACAAAACTCTGCTCGGTCAGAACGCGTAAGATCTTTCCCTGGGTATCGAGCGGCATGTCAGCCACTTCATCAATGAAAAGCGTGCCGCCATGCGCTTCTTCCATAAGGCCGATTTTTTCGACAACGCCATTTCGTTCGGTTCCGAAAAGCTCTTCCTCGACACTTTCGGGTGAGAGCCGCGCTGCACTGATTGTCACGAATGGCGCTTTGGCCCGCGTGCTCCAGTTATGCATCATTCGCGCGGCGACCTCTTTGCCGACCCCTGCGGGGCCGGAAATGAGCAAACGGCTACCAGTGCCGGCAATGCGTTTCAGGGTCGCACGGACAGCGTTGATAGACGCGCTATTCCCGGTCAGCTCATCCGCGAAACCGACGCGCGCTTTCAAAATCTCGTTTTCGCGGCGCAAACTTTCCGTCTCTGTCGCCCGCGCGACGAGATGCATCAGATGTTCGGCTTCAAACGGCTTCTCGATAAAATCGACCGCGCCCTGGGAAATAGCGGCGACGGCTGTATCAATATTGCCGTGGCCCGAGATAACAATGACCGGCAACCGGGGATCGATATTCTTGATCTCGGTCAGCAGTTCCAGACCATCAAGGCGCGAACCACGCAGCCAGACATCCAGCAGAACGAGAGAAGGCTTGCGCTCCTTAACCGCGGCCAGAGCAGCATCGCTATCGCCAGCCATTCTGGTTTCATAGCCATCATCTTCCAGGACACCGGAGATCAGTTCCCGAATATCCGGCTCATCATCAACAATCAGGATATCTAATGCCATTTTTCAACCTCTAGTTCGGGGGTAATTTCTCTGTTTGCGGGCGGTCTTTGTCATCCGCATTGCGGAAGCCGCCAATAATTGTTTCGTTCGTGCCATTTTCTGCATGTTGGTAGGGGAAGCTTTCGCCCAGGCGGTTCAGCTTTGCCGGGTTCAGGCGGATCGTGACGCAAGTTCCGCTGCCATTGTCCGCCGGATCAGCGTCGCTAAATGCAATATCACCAAAATGTTCTTCGATAATTTTCTTAACAATCGCAAGGCCAAGGCCAGTGCCCTTGTCACGGGTTGTCATATAAGGTTCGACTATCCGCTCGCGCTCTGCAGGCAGGCCGATGCCGTTGTCTTCCAGACGGATTTCCACTTCATCCTCGACCCTGTACACGCGCAGGCTAATCTTGCCGTCTTTCATCGAGAAGTCGTCATTCGCCGCAGCCTTCTGCTCGATGGCTTCGACCGCATTTTTGACGACGTTGGTCAGCGCCTGACCCAATTGGCGGCGGTCACAGACAAGAGAAATCGTCGGACTTTCCGCATCAAAGCGAAAGCCTATATCCGGATGAGCCACTTCCTGAAGAAAGACCGCCTGTTTGGCGATATCGACCATGTTCTCCTCGCGGAATACCGGCTTCGGCATCCGCGCAAAGGATGAAAATTCGTCAACAATATTACGCAAATCCCCGACCTGCCGAATGATCGTGCCGGTTAGCTGGGCGAATATCGGTGCGCCTTCCTCGATATTTTTGCCAAAGCGGCGCTGTAAACGCTCGGCCGCGAGTTGGATGGGTGTGAGCGGGTTCTTGATCTCATGGGCAATCCGGCGCGCCACATCGGACCAGGCGGCGCGGCGCTGGTCCAGAAGTTGTTGCGTAATGTCTTCAAAGGTGATGACATGCCCTTGTTTTCCTTTGACGATTTGCACTTCAAGCGTGCGGATTTCGTTGTCGGAGGAAAACTGGATGATGGCATTTTCAGTGCCTTCGTCGATCAGCTTGGCAAATTCGGGGGCGATGTCCGACAGTTTCTTGTCGAGCAGAAACTCGCTTTCCTTGGCAATCAATGCCTGGGCGTGCGAGTTGATCAGGCTGACATTCCCGTCCTGATCCAGACTCAGAATACCCGCAGTCACGGATTCCAGCACCGTTTCAATAAATGCGCGCCGGTTGCCCAATTGCTCGTTCGCGGTCAGCAAGGCAGAGGTCTGCGTCTCCAAGCGCTCGGTCATGCGGTTAAAGGCCCGTCCCAAAGTGCCGATCTCGTCCTTATCCAGCGATGTCGGCACACGCGTTGCCAGATCCCCTTCCGTAATCCGCTTTGCCGCATCTACCAGTTCGTTAACCGGCCTTACCAACCGGTCGGCTACCGCCAGTGCAACCCACAGCGCGATCCCCACCATGAAAAGAGAGACAAAAAACAAGGCGACGTTGAATTGTAATTGCAGACTGCGGGAGCGGCTGAACAACATGTCATAATCCGCCAGAACCGACTGTGCCCGCTCCCACTGGCTGAGCGCCAGCATATCCGAATCACGCGCTGCATAGAGGAACACCCGCGATTCCAGATCGAGAGCAGTCACAGATTCGATTTTGTTGGGCTTTGCAATCACCACATAGCCCTGCCCGTTCATAAGCTGATCCAGCACGTCTTTGGTGATTTTCGGACCTTCGCCGATATTTGCCGGATTCACCGCAGCGGCCGTGCGCGGGACGCCATCTTCGCCAATCTGGATGATGGCGGATTCGTTCAATTTCCTTGTAAGCACCTGGAATGAATAGTTTTCTGCAAACTCCGGATGGTCGATTCCTCTTTCGGTGAGAAAACTTCTGAGGTCGCTTGCCATGGTGATGGTTTCTTCACCCACGTCGCGGCGGTTCTGGTCATAATAGCCGCGTGCGAGGTTATTGGCATTTTCCAGCATGCCCCTTGCCCGGTCAGAGAACCAGAACTCCACACCATATTGGAAAAGCAGCGAGGCAAAGATCACGACGAGCAGCATCGGGATACTCGCGATCAATGAAAATAATACCACGAGCCGCACATGCAGCCGGCCACTGGTCGCTATGACAGATTGCGCTGCCCTGCCCTTAGCGATCCGCCGTCCCAGCAATACCAGCAAGGTAATCGCCGGGATAAGATTCACCACCAGCAATGCGGCAGTAAGCGGGGGCGATATGAAATCTGTTCGGCCAGATTGAGAGTTAAGCAGAAAATAGCTACCGCTTGCCGTCGCCAGAAACAGCAGAATGGCAGCCCATTCCACAAGCTTCATGGTTTTGTCATTTTCCAGGAATAAGGCAATGCGCCGCATCCATGCCGGTGTTCGTTTATCAAAAGAAGGCTGTTGGGCGCTCATTGTGTCCTTCATACAACGGATTCGTTGTAAGGAAAGCACTCATGATACAAATATGTCACGCTTTGACGCAGTCCTCAATCGGCTTATCGTGATTGAGACGGGTCTATATCATATTCCGTCAATTTTTTGCGGAGCGTGTTGCGGTTAATCCCCAGGATATTGGCGGCTTTTATCTGGTTGCCATTCGCTTTTCGCAATATTTCTTCCAGCAGCGGCCTTTCAAACTTCTCCAGCGCGCGCGCATAAAGGGAACTGGCATTGTCCTTGTCAGCCAGCAGACCGCCAACAATCGCTTTTATCCGCGCTGAAAAATCCATCTCTGTAGTTGCGGCCGTCTCATCATCATGCGGTGATTGCAGAATCTGGCCTATTGCAGCTTCCGAGATCACTTCTTCCCGCGCCGTCACGACGAGACGATAGATGAGGTTTTTCAGCTCCCGGACGTTCCCGCGCCAGCCATGGCGGGAAAGCATATCCATGCCTTCCTCCGTCAGCACCTTTTTAGGTAGCCCTTCGGATGCCGCGAGATTGAGGAAATGGTTGGCCAGTGCCGGAACATCGCTGGCCCGGTCACGCAGCGCAGGCAATTCGATGGGAACGACGTTAATCCGGTAATAGAGGTCTTCACGGAATTTACCTGCTTCGATCAGGCTCGCAATATCCTGATTGGTGGCAGCAACGATACGCACGTCGAGCTTGATAAGCCCCTTGCCCCCGACCCGATTAATCTCACCCGATAGCAAGGCGCGAAGTAACCGCGTCTGGGCGTGCATGGGCATGTCACCGATTTCATCAAGAAATAACGTGCCGCCCTGTGCCTGCTCAAACTTACCCGCAGCGCTGCTTACGGCTCCGGTAAAGGCTCCCTTTTCATGGCCGAAAAGTTCGGCCTCAATCAGCTCGGTCGGAATGGCCGCCATATTCACCGCGATAAACGGCCCGGATTTGCGGTGACCAAGATTGTGGATAGCCTCTGCAACCAGTTCTTTCCCTGTCCCGGAATCGCCAAGGATCAGCACCGACAGGTCGTTACTTAGCAGCCGCGCTATCATCCGGTAAACTTCCTGCATCGCCGGACTGCGGCCAACCAGCGGAAGATTATCTTCGTTCGCATTCTCGCTTGATAGCCCGCCGCTGCGCGGCTTCATCGCCTGCTGCACGGCCTCGACCAGCTCATCAAGGTCGAACGGCTTGGGGAAATATTCAAATGCGCCGGTTTCCGTTGCCCGAACCGCAGTATTAAGCGTGTTCTGAGCCGAGATCACGATGATCGGCAGGTCAGGATCGTGCGCCTTGACGGCATCCAGAGTGGCAAGACCGTCTTCTTCGCCCAGGCCGACATCGGTAATCAGCAGGTCATATTTGCCACTCTCAAGCAGCACATCACGGGCGGGAACCGACTTGCAGCTATCCACAGCAATGCCCTCGGCTTTCAGGGCGGTTTGAATGATATGGCTGACAGACGGATCGTCTTCCACAAGTAGAACGGTTTGATTAGCCATGGATTATCCTTGTGCCGCTATCGGTAGATATAGGACGAATTGCGTATATTGTTCACGGGCGAGGCGCTCATATCGGATGCGTCCGTTCATATCGCCGATCAGCTTGCGGACCAGCGCCAGACCAAGCCCCTGTCCTTCCGCTTTTGTCGAGACGAACGGTGAGAATATCTCGCGCTCCAGTTCGGCGGGAACGCCCGGCCCATTATCCCTGATGATGATTTCGACCGGCAGGCGTACCATCTGCCGTTCCATCTGGTCAGAGCCATGAACGGACAGCGAAGCGCCGAAACTATAGCGCGTGATGACCTGAATATCGGGATGCTCCAGATTTTTGGTGGCATCGACAGCGTTGGAGAGCAAATTGGTCAGAACCTGCATCATGGCATCAGGGTCAACCAGTACGTCGGGTAGCGAAGGGTCAAACTGGTCCCGGATTTGAATTTCACCGTGATGCGCGGCCTCTATCGACCGTCTGGCACGGTCAATCAGCGAATGGACATTCAGCGGTTCCACTTTTGCTGGCTGCGTGGTCGAAAGGCTCTGCATCCGGTCGAGCAATTTGGCGATCCGCTCGACCTCTGCTTTTATCATCTGGGTCAGCGGTTTTTGCGTCTCGTCCAGCGAGCGATCAAGAAGCTGCGCTGCACCTTTGATGGCAGCCAGCGGGTTTTTTATTTCATGGCCCAATATGTCCGGTGCGCGGATCGAAAACTGGTCCTGATCCCCCTGCCCCTGTTCAATCACAGGTCCATCAGATGGTAATGGCGCGATAGAGACGATACGCCAGCGCGAATCGGCAGGCAGGGTATGGATGTCGAAATTGACAAGGCCCGCTGGCCGGTCCCTTAAATAAACAGGGGTCCAGCGCGCGGCCAGATTGGCCTCCGTATCGGTGAGCGCCTGTTCCAGACGGTCATCGGCAAAGCTGATCTGGCTGGATATATGTTCCCCGATGAGGTGCTTTGCGCTTTGGCCAAAAAAATTCTCGGCCACCGGGTTCACTTTTATAATTTCATGCTTTTCATCAATGATCAGCAAGACATCCGGCAGTCCCGCAAATATCTGTTCTGCCGACGGTAAACCGTTCATCAAGCCGCCGCTTTATCAAGCCATGGCGCATAGAAATCCTGCAACATCGCAAGGACTTTTGATGCATCCATTTCCTTGTTGGCCTGATTACGGAACTCGGCGGAACCAGGTAGCCCCTTAGTATACCAGCCAACATGCTTGCGCGCGACCTTGACGCCGATATCCTCACCATAAAGGTCCATCATGGCGCGGTAATGTTCTTCCAGAACAGCATATTGGGTCTGTAGGTCGGGATCGGGCAGCACCGTGCCATGTTTGAACCAGTGCATCACCTGACCAAGCAGCCACGGCTTACCGTAAGCACCGCGCCCAATCATCAGGCCATCCGCGCCGCTTTCTTCCAGAGCTCGCTCACAATCATCGATAGTGCAGATATCGCCATTGACGATAACCGGAATCGAAACCGCTTCCTTGACCTGCTTCACAAAGGTCCAGTCGGCAGAGCCTTTATACATCTGGCAGCGTGTGCGACCATGAACCGTAATCATTTTCGCGCCCAGATCTTCGGCAATATGCGCCAGTTCCGGTGCATTCAGGCTATTGTGATCCCAGCCCATACGCATTTTCACGGTGACGGGGACATTCACAGCTTTCACAGTCGCTTTGATCAGCGAGGCAGCAAGCGGCAAATCGCGCATCAGGGCAGAGCCTGCATCACCGTTCACAACTTTTTTGACCGGGCAGCCCATGTTGATGTCGATAATCTGTGCGCCGCGGTCTTCGTTGAGCTTTGCAGCTTCGGCCATAGCATCCGGACAGCAGCCAGCAAGCTGCATCGAAACAGGCTCCTCAATAGGATCCCACGCACATTTTTGCAGCGATTGCCGTGTCTCGCGGATCATGGCCTGGCTGGCGATCATCTCCGTCACGTTCAAACCGGAGCCGAAACGGCGCACCAGCTTGCGGAACGGCAAGTCGGTGACACCGGTCATCGGCGCCAGCAAAACCGGGCTGTTGATCGTGATCTTGTCAATCGAGATGGGTTTCAATGTCATAATATATGCCTAAAATTTAAGCAGCCTTTATAGTCAAAGCGACTGGCAGGCAAGCATGGACTGGGCTAGATCATCGCCAATGAATGATTCTGATCCACCTCGTCCGGAAAATCATGCCCTGATCGTCGCCGCTGGTCAGGGCGAAAGGTCAGGACTGGTGCAGCCAAAGCAATATGCCTTGGTCAAGGGGCAACCAATGGTGCGTCATAGCGCCGCCAGCTTTCTGAGTCACCCGGATATCGCGAAGATCTGGATTGTGATCGGTCATGGCCAGGAACAATTATTGGATCAGGCTCTCGCGGGCTTATCCGGTTATGACGTCGTGATGGGCGGAGCGACACGGCGGGATAGTGTCAGAAACGGATTATCCGCGATCAAGGCCGCTGGCGGTGCAAAAAATGTCCTGATCCATGACGCTGCCCGGCCCTTTCTGTCGTATGATATGATTGGCAGGCTCATCGCATCGCTCGGACCTGACGATGCAGTAATTCCGGTCTTGCCGACGATTGATACAACTATCCATGTTACGGAAGGATATGCCGGTAGCACAGTCGATCGCGCCTCTCTCTGGCGTGTGCAAACGCCGCAAGCCTTTGATTTTGATAAGTTGCTCAACGCCCATAGCCAGTGGCCTTCCGATAAGGACGCGAGCGATGATGCCCAGATTTTCAGGGCGGCCGGACACAAGATCGCAGTTGTGACTGGCGATGAAGCCTTGAAAAAATACACTTTAGCAGCGGATTTTGCTGAACCATCGGGAAATGAAATGAAACAGATTCGCACCGGCATGGGCTTTGACGTTCATCAATTTGCGGCTGGCGAAGATTTATGGCTTGGCGGGATAAAAATTGACCATGACAAGGGTCTTGCCGGGCACAGCGATGCGGACGTTCTTCTCCATGCCCTTACTGACGCTCTGCTCGGCGCGGCTGGTGCTGGTGATATTGGCGACCATTTCCCGCCCTCTGACCCGCAATGGAAGGGCGCGCGCTCGGATAAATTCGTTCAATTTGCCGCCTCGATCATCAAACAGAAAGGTGGGCATATCCATAATGTCGATATGACAGTGATCTGCGAGGCTCCGAAAATCAAACCGCATCGCGAAGCCATAAGGCAGAATATTGTCAAAATGCTGGACGTTTCTGTTGATCGCGTCAATATCAAGGCCACGACTACGGAGCGTTTGGGTTTTACTGGCCGGGGTGAAGGCATTGCTGCCCAGGCCATCGCGACAATATCGATGGAGTAAGAATCATGTTCAAAAAGATATCAGCCGCTTCGGCCGTGATCGCCCTGTTGAGTGCAACATCATTACAGGCAGCGACTCCCCAGCAGTGCATTCCGCCCGAAACGGCAGAATCACTCCTCACTTATGTCTTGCCCGGCGCTCTGGGCGCTCTCCGCACGAAATGCACGGCGAGCCTGCCGGCTAACGCTCCGCTGCTACAGGCTGATTCGGCTCAGGTACAAAAATATGAAGCCGCATCTGCCGCTGCATGGCCAAAAGCCGCGCCCGCTATCAAGATATTAGTGGGTCAGGAATTTCCGGCTGATATAGAAATGGATGCGTTCCGGCCTTTCATTGACAGCATGCTCCCTGCCATGCTGGTTCAGGAAATAAACGCCAAAGACTGCCCGACAATCGACAAGGTCTATAGTTTACTGGAGCCAGTTCCCGCGGCAAATCTGGCGACATTGACCATCATGCTCGCTCAACTGGGCAGCGACGAGACAAAAGAAAACGAGAAAGATCCTTTCAACATTTGCAAAGCTCAGACGGAATAGGTTAGCTAAGCGATATGCTCAATCTATTGCCAGATGAACTCGTCCAGTTGGCGAAAAAAGTCGTTGATGAAAATCGCAAAGCCGGTCGCCGCTTGGCAGTGGCGGAAAGCTGTACAGGCGGACTTGTCGCAGGCGCACTGACCGAGATTCCGGGCAGCAGCGATGTCTTTGAATGTGGTTTCAGCACCTATTCCGACGTGGCTAAGCATAAAGTGCTCGATGTCAGTGAAGATATGCTGGAAACATTCGGCGCAGTTTCCATCGCTGTAGCGTGGGGCATGGCGCAAGGGGCGCTGGAAAAATCAGGCTGTGACGTGGCCGTGGCGATTACCGGCGTCGCTGGCCCCGGTGGCGGCACGGAGCAAAAGCCTGTCGGAACCGTCGTTTTTGCGAAAGCCGAAAAGGGCAAAAGCACAGATGATGTGGTTGCCGACAGCTATAGCTTCGGTGCCGACAAAAGCCGCGCAGAGATCAGACTTCAGGCGGCGTTGGTCGCGCTGGAGCTATTACTTCCCGATACATCCGAATAATTATTGCCGTAGACGACATCCGCGCGTTCGATAAAGGCGCTGGTCATCTTGTGCAGAGCCTTGGCGAACATCTGTCCGGCCAGTTTTTCAAACATGCGGTTTTTGAATGTAAACTCGACGTAGAAATCGACATAGCTGCCGCCGCCATCCCGCTCCCGGAACATCCACTCGTTATGAAGCTGTTTTAGCGGACCATCCAGATAATCGACTTGTATCGTCCGGTGAGTCGGGTCTTTCACTACGCGCGATGTGAATTGTTCGCGCAGTCCCTTAAATCCGACGATCATGTCGGCCACCATCTCTGTCTCGCTATTGGAACGGATTCGCGTTCCTACGACCCATGGTAGAAATTCTTCATACCGCGCGACATCGGCTACAAGCGCATACATCTGGTCGGCGCTGTGAGAAAGTTCTCGTGTTTCCCTATGCGCTGGCACGTGCTAGCTTTTCTTCCCGCGCGCGGCGCATTTTGGCGAAGTCATCCCCTGCATGATAGCTGGACCGCGTGAGCGGGCTGGACGCGACCATCAAAAAGCCTTTGGCCCGTGCGATGGACGCATAGGCATCAAAAGCCTGGGGTTTGATAAACTCGTCCACTTTCACATGCTTGGGCGTCGGCTGCAAATATTGTCCCATGGTCAGGAAATCGATATCGGCGGAGCGCATGTCATCCATCACCTGATGGACCTCAAGCCGCTGTTCACCAAGGCCGAGCATGATACCGGACTTCGTGAAAATCGACGGATCGAGCCGCTTCACCTGTTCAAGCAGCCGGATTGAGGCATAATAACGCGCACCGGGACGGATATTGGGATAGAGCCGCGGAACGGTTTCCAGATTGTGATTATAGACATCGGGCCGAGCGGCGACGATGGCTTCAACCGCCGCATCCGCCTTGTTCCGGAAGTCGGGGGTCAGGATTTCAATCGTGGTATTTGGGGTGGTCCGGCGCAACGCCTCGATCACTTTTACAAACTGGCTGGCTCCGCCATCGGGCAGATCGTCACGGTCAACCGACGTAATAACGATATGTTCCAGACCAAGTTTGGCAGCGGCATCTGCAGTATGCTGCGGCTCCAGCACGTCCACCGGCATCGGCATACCCGTTTTGACGTTACAAAAAGCGCAGGCACGCGTGCAAACATCGCCCAGGATCATCACGGTAGCGTGTTTCTTGGTCCAGCATTCGCCGATATTCGGGCAAGCCGCTTCTTCGCACACTGTATTCAGCTTATGTTCCCGCATTAACTTGCGGGTTTCTTCAAAGCCTTTCCCCATGGGAGCTTTGACACGAATCCAGTCGGGTTTGCGTTGCCGGACGGGTTTTCCGGACGGTGAAGGAATTTTGGTTATTTCGTTCATATCTCCCAGATAGGGGATGAAAACGACTCTTGCCACCCTTTAAGTCGGTGCTATGGGGAAAAATATGACAAATTTTTCAGACTTGCTCAAAGGCTATCACCGTTTCCGTTCAGAACATTGGGAAACAGAGAAAGAGCGCTGGAAAGAGTTAAAAGAAGGCCAGAATCCACGGGTAATGATAATTGCCTGTAGCGATAGCCGCGTTGATCCGACTCGGATTTTTGACACCTACCCCGGTGAGACATTTGTTGTCCGCAATGTCGCCGCTTTGGTACCGCCATTTGAAACGACTCCCGGTCAGCACGGTGTATCTTCGGCTTTGGAATTTGCTGTGCAGGTTCTGCATGTCGATGAGATAGTCGTCATGGGCCATGGTAGCTGTGGTGGCTGCTCTGCCGCTCTTTCCGAAGGGATGAAAGGCATGCCGCCCGGAAAAGGCGGCTTTATCGCGGAATGGATTACCATGCTCGATGATGCGAGAGCAAAGGTCGCCGCTGCTCACGAAGATTTGACCAGCCCTGCCGCACGGCTTGCGATGGAGCATGAAGGCGTCAGAACCAGTCTGGCAAATTTGCGCACTTTCCCCTGCATCAAAGAAAAAGAAGCCGATAAATCTCTCAAGCTGATCGGAGCATGGTTCGCTATTGCAGAGGGTAAACTGCATGTGCTGGATGATGAAACCGACACTTTCTGCGTGATAGACGAAACCGCCTGAGGAAAACGGATTTTCTGCTTGAACCCGTCTGCCCCTGGGTACATCACCGGGGAATGATCAAAGCACATAATGATAATATCGCCCTATTAATTGATGCCGACAATGCCAGCCATGTCGGGATTGACCCGGTTTTAACGGCGCTAGCAGAGCTTGGCACGGTCAATATCCGCCGCGCTTATGGCAACTGGCGCAAGCAATCGCTTAAAGGCTGGGTCGATATCCTGCACAAATATGGCATCGAGCCACAGCAGCAATTTGACATTACCAAGGGCAAAAATGCCACCGATATGAAGATGACCATCGACGGGATGGACCTGCTGTTCCGCGGCAATATTACCGGATTTGGTATCATGTCGAGCGACAGCGATTTCATGCCGCTGGCGATGCGAATCCGGCAAGAGGGTATTCCGGTCTATGGCTTTGGAAGCGCCAAAACGCCGGAAGGTTTCAGGCAGGCCTGCACCCGTTTTATCGAGGTGGACGCGCTGATCAAAACCGGCAAACGGGAACGTGCCAGCAGTAAAGGTAGCGAACAGACAGATGCAGGAGTCGGCGATCCCAGTTCGAGCACGGACAAAAACGGCTCCGGACCGGTCGAGGAAGAATTGCTCAAGCTGCTGATAGATGCCTATCAAGCCAGCAAGCGCGACACAGAAGGTTTCGCCAGCCTGTCAGAAGTCGGCAAAATCGCCGGCAACCGATCCAGCTTTGATGTGCGTAACTACGGCTTTTCCCGCCTCTCCGACATGTTCGAAGTAGTTCCGAACTTTCAGACCAAACGCGATGAAAAAGGCCATTTATTTGTGAAACGGCTGCGGTAGATTTAAGCCATTTCCGTTAGCCCTGAGCTTGTCGAAGGGTGTTTATAGACTTGATGCTGCGCTTAACTTAGAAGCGCCCTTCGACAAGCTCAGGGCTAACGGTATTTTGCCTAGAGTGGTTTCGAGTGAAATGGAACATTTCACGGCTCGGAAATCACGGTAAAACAATAAACTAGGCCCCAATTTTGATTCAATCAAAATTGAACAGGGTCTAGTAGGAAATTAACGCGTCAGCTTCTTGTAAGCCACCCGTGTTGGCCGATCAGCTGCATCACCCAGCCTGCGACGCTTGTCTTCTTCATAGGCTTCAAAGTTACCTTCAAACCATTCGACATGGCTATCGCCCTCAAACGCCAGGATGTGCGTTGCAAGACGGTCGAGGAAGAAGCGGTCATGCGAGATAACCACGGCGCAACCTGCGAAACTTTCAAGCGCATCTTCCAAAGCACGGAGCGTTTCAACGTCAAGATCGTTGGTTGGTTCGTCGAGCAGCAATACGTTGCCGCCTTCTTTGAGCATCTTCGCCATGTGGACACGGTTGCGTTCACCGCCGGATAGTTGACCGACTTTCTTTTGCTGGTCCGTGCCCTTGAAGTTAAACGCGCCGACATAGGCCCGGGTCTGCACTTCGTTTTTTCCGAAGGTAAAGAAGTCATGGCCACCGGAAATTTCTTCCCAGATATTCTTGGAAGCGTCCAGCGTGTCACGGCTTTGATCGACATAGCCCAGTTGCACAGTCTCACCCAGTTCCAGCGAACCGCTGTCCGGTGTTTCCTGCCCCGTGATGATACGGAACAGTGTGGTTTTACCCGCACCGTTGGGTCCGATAATGCCGACGATACCGCCGGGTGGGAGCGAGAAATCAAGATTTTCGAACAACAGCTTGTCGCCATAAGCCTTGGTCAGTCCCTTGGCCTCGATCACTTTGGAGCCGAGCCGTTCGGGTGTCTGGATCAGGATCTGGGCCTTGCCCATCTGGCGGGTTTCCTGAGCGGCCACCAGATCGTCAAAGGACTTGATACGCGCCTTGGACTTGGTCTGGCGCGCCTTGGGCGATTGCCGCATCCATTGCAATTCGTTCTCGATCGCTTTCTGACGGCTTTTGTCTTCGCGTTCTTCCTGCGCCATCCGCTTGGCTTTGGCATCGAGCCAGTGGGAATAATTCCCTTCAAACGGAAGACCGCGGCCGCGATCAATTTCGAGCACCCAGTTCACAACATTGTCGAGGAAGTAACGGTCGTGGGTGACGAGAATGACGTTACCGGCATAATCGATCAGATGCTTTTCAAGCCACGCGACGCTTTCCGCGTCAAGGTGGTTGGTCGGTTCGTCAAGCATCAGGATTTCCGGCTTGTCGAGAAGCAGGCGGCACAAAGCCACGCGGCGTTTCTCACCACCGGACAGATCCGTCACGGCGCTGTCACCGGGCGGGCAACGGAGCGCTTCCATGGCAATTTCAAGCTGGTTATCGAGGGTCCAGCCATCAACCGCGTCGATTTTTTCCTGCAAAGTGCCCATTTCTTCCATCAGGGCATCAAAATCGACATCTTCTGGCGGATCGCCCATGATATTGGAGATTTCATTGAACCGGTCCACCAGATCCGCCACCGGACGCACACCGTCCATGACGTTTTCCTTGACTGTCTTTGTATCATCCAGTTCGGGTTCCTGAGCCAGATAACCGACGCGAATACCTTCGCCTGCCCAGGCTTCACCCTGAAACTCATCATCCTGCCCGGCCATGATTTTCATCAGCGTGGACTTACCCGCGCCGTTTTTACCGATAATGGCAATTTTTGTGCCGGGTAAAAACTGCAAATGGATATTATCGAGCACCGGCTTTGCAGCGCCGGGGAAGGTTTTGGTCAAACCTTTCATGACATAACTATACTGAACGGCCATTCTGGGTACTTTCTCAAATAAAATCCGCTAGCTCCAAGGTTGTCGAAAGACGCTTATCGGGAAGCATGCTCCGACAATCTCAGCATTCACGGGATATGTGGCTTGTTTGATGGCTATGTAGCTATTCCGCACTCCACTCGCAAGAGAGCATTGGCAAACGTTAAAAGGCAAGTTAGTCAGGTGCGTATGAAAAATGCATCTTCACTGTTCACCGCTATGGGCGCCGCCGCAACCGCGCTGCTCCTTTCCTCAACCGCTTATGCTGCAACACATGACCCGGCGGCTATTCAGGCCAGCGCGCTTAAAGATACGCTGGCTTATGAAATAACCGAAGGGCTCACTACAGAGGTTGGCCCACGGCAAGCCGGAACAGAAGCCGAAGCACGAGCGCGCGACTGGTCGGTGAAAAAGCTGAAAGCCCTGGGCTTCCAGAATGTCCGCAACGAACCTTTCATGATGCCAACATGGGTGCGCGGAGATGAAACGGCGGAAGTGACTACCCCCTTCCCTCAAAAACTCCATATAACCGCCTTGGGCAATAGCCCCGGCACGGGTGAAGCGGGAATAGAGGCAGAGGTCGTTTATTTTGACTCGCTAGCCGCGATGAAAGCTGTGCCGGATGGCAGCCTTGCCGGGAAAATTGCGTTTGTGACCCACAATATGCACCGCGCGCAGGACGGGTCCGGCTATGGCACTTATGGGCCCGTCCGCTGGACCGGTCCGGCTATCGCCTCGCAAAAAGGCGCCTTGGCCTATGTGATAAAATCCATCGGGACCGATTATCACCGCAACCCGCATACCGGGAACACCAACTTTCCCGAAGGCGTGAAACCTATACCGACCGGCGCATTATCGCTGCCCGATGCCGATAATCTGGAGCGGATGATTAAAGTCGCACAGAAATCCGGCAAGCCGGTCAAAATGAAACTGGTGCTGACGCCAAAGAATATTGGCCAGCAGGAATCGGGTAATGTCATTGCAGAAGTTACGGGCCGTGACCCGTCCAAAGGGATGATATTGATCGCCTGTCACCTTGATAGCTGGGATCTGGCAACGGGTGCATTTGATGATGCGGCAGGTTGCGGTATCGTCACCGCTGCGGCCAAGCAGATCATGGATCAGGGCAAACCGCTTCGCACGATCCGTATCCTGTGGGCGGGCGCAGAGGAAGTCGGTCTGTGGGGCGGCAAAGCCTATGCGAAAGCCCATACCGGCAGCAACCATGCTATTGCCATGGAATCGGATTTTGGTGCCGATAAAGTCTGGCGCGTGCAGTTCCATTTGCCCGAGCAGGCCAAAGCCGTGAAAGAACAGATCGCTCAGGCTCTTTTGCCCTTGGGCATTGGTGCAAATGGCCCCAAAGCTTCTGGCGGAGCCGATGTCAGCGATATTATCGACAGCAACAACCTTGCCATCATCGACCTTCAGCAAGACGGCACCCGCTATTTCGATTTGCACCACACGCCGGATGATACGCTGGACAAGATCGACCCCAAACAGGTGCAGCAGAATGTCGCCGCGTGGAGCACGGTGCTGTCCATCATCGCGAACAGTGACGTCGATTTCACTATGCCGCCAAAGGAATAAATATGCGCGCACTGATTGTTCTTTCTGGTCTGTTGGTTCTTGCGGCCTGTTCCGATCCTTCGCCCGAAAATGCGGATGAAGGATCGGCCGTCGCCATCGAAAGGCAGATTGAAGGCGATGCCAAATCACTGGAAGCAGCGGCCGATGAGGCCGTGAATGTCCTGAAATCCAAAGAAGCGGATAAGCTGCAAAATGACGGAGTTGTGATTCCTCTTCCGATAGATCAGCAGATGACGGACGATCAGGAACAAGCCGGACAGCCCTAGAGCAACATCCTTAAAATCCGCCGGACTTGATTAACTTTGTTCCGAGAGTTTGCTTTAGGCTGCATTCCATATCTCTTGATCATCGGCCAATGTGCCGGTCGCCAATAGCAAGGCCAGTCCTTGCCTTGATCGGAGAACGAGATATGATCTATGGAGATTCCTTACATATTGATGCGCATGTCC
>JADMKQ010000097.1:19192-23706 GCA_015478735.1 Sphingorhabdus sp.
CAATATTCCCTGCATTGTAAAATCCATATCGGACACGATTATCAAGATCGAATGTGACGCAGCGCTTGATCCCGAAGCCAGCCTGTCCCTCAAAATACCGAGCATGAACGACATGACCGCCAATCTTCTGTGGAAAAAGCAGGGCGAATATGGCTGCCAGATCGACTATATTTTCCATCCCGCAGTGATTAAAAGCGTGATGGACCGCCTGGACCAGAAGCGGGTTTTAGCTGTAGCCTAAACCTGCGGAGTTGACTTTCCCGCCCTGCCCCCCTGTATGATATACCTCGCCATAAGGCGGCACAAAGGGAGGCTTCATGCTCTGGACGAGACGAACGATCATAGCTGCTGCTTCCTGCTCGCTTCTGGCTTTGACTGGCGCGCTCACCGGTTGCGGAGATGCGCCTTCTGACGAACACGAAGTAACAATATTCGCAGCCGCCAGCCTGAAAAACGCACTTGATGAAGCTACGGACGATTGGGCGAAAAAGAGCGGCAACAATGTGACAATCTCTTATGCCGGAAGCGCGACGCTGGCGAAACAGATTGGGCAAGGCGCACCGGCGGACCTGTTCATCTCTGCCAATATAAAATGGATGGATTATCTGGCAGAACGCAGCCTGATAGATGAAGCCACGCGTTCAAACCTGCTCGGCAACCGTCTTGTCCTCATCGCACCGAAAGACAGCGATGTGATTCTAAAAATCGCGCCCGGCTTTGATCTGGCCGGTGCGCTAGATGGCGGCAAGCTCGCTATGGCGAACAGCGATGCTGTGCCTGCCGGGATTTATGGCAAAGAAGCGCTCGGCACACTTAACGTCTGGAACAAAGTGCACGATCATATTGCACAGGCACAGGATGTGCGTGCCGCTCTGGCTCTGGTGTCTCGCGGAGAAGCGCCGCTTGGCATTGTTTACCAGACCGATGCGGCGGCTGATTCTAATGTCAGGGTCGTCGATATATTCCCGCAAGATACACATGAAACGATTGCTTATCCGATAGCCTTGCTGTCGATTTCCAATGATAAAGCAGCCAAAGAATTGCTCGGCTTCCTGACATCCAAAGCAGCCGCACCCTATTTTGTAGAACAGGGCTTCACCATGCTGAACCAAGGGGATTGATGGGTGCCAGCATGGCTCGATCTTTCAGCGGAAGAATGGACGGCAGTCTATCTTTCCTTGCGCATTTCCTTCTGGGCCATGGCTTGCAGCCTGCCCTTCGGCATCATGCTCGCTCTCGCCCTCGCGCGCGGTCGCTTCTGGGGCAAGTCTTTGCTGGATGGTCTTGTCCACCTGCCGCTGATCCTGCCGCCGGTCGTCACCGGCTATTTCCTGCTCATATTATTCGGCAGGCAGGGACCGGTTGGTGTCTTTCTGGCAGATAATTTCGGTATCATCCTCGCCTTCCGCTGGACCGGCGCGGCGCTGGCCTGTGCGATCATGGGCTTTCCGCTCATGGTCCGGGCCATCCGGCTTTCGATCGAAGCCGTGGATTTCCGGATCGAAGAGGCAGCGGGAACGCTGGGCGCCAGTCCGGTCTGGGTCTTTTTCACCATCACCCTGCCGTTGATCCTTCCCGGCATATTGTCTGGCATGATCCTGTCCTTCGCCCGCGCTATGGGCGAGTTTGGCGCCACTATCACCTTTGTGTCGAACATCCCCGGCGAGACACAAACGCTCCCCACGGCAATCTACACTTTCACCCAAGTGCCCGGCGGTGATTTTCAGGCGCTGCGGCTGACCTTAATCTCTGTCATCATATCGATGGGCGCGCTTTTGCTGTCCAATCTTATGGCCCGGCAAGTGAGCAAAAGGATCGGTCAATCATGAGCCTGATCGTGGAAGCAAAGCATCGCCAGGGTGATTTCAGTCTGGATGCTTCCTTTTCCAGCGAAGGCGGTCTGACCGCGCTATTTGGTCCGTCGGGCGCTGGTAAAAGCTCGCTGGTTAATATTATCAGCGGGCTTGTCCGACCCGATTATGGCCGGGTCATCGTGAACGGGGAAGTGCTGCTCGATAGCACGAAGCAAATCTTTGTGCGCCGCCACCGCCGCCGGATCGGCTATGTTTTTCAGGAAGACCGCTTGTTCCCGCACCTGACCGTGCGGCAGAACCTTCTTTACGGACACTGGTTTACTCCGCGTCCAGATCGCTATGAGAGCCTCGATCATGTCGTCGATCTGCTCGGGATTTCGCATTTGCTCGGCCGTAAACCGGACCGGCTTTCCGGCGGCGAGAAACAACGCGTTGCCATTGGCCGGGCGCTACTCGCCAGCCCTCGCCTGCTGCTCATGGATGAGCCGCTTGCCTCGCTTGACGAGACGCGCAAGGCGGAAATCCTGCCCTATATAGAACGGCTGCGGGACGATACGAAAATCCCCATCGTCTATGTCAGCCATTCGGTGCCAGAAGTAACGCGCCTCGCCACGACTGTTGTGGTCATGGCCGATGGCAAGGTCACAGGGGCCGGCTCCGTGCAGGAAGTGATGAGCCAGACCAGCCTGTTCCCCGAAACAGGCCGCGCAGAGGCCGGGGCGGTGATCGAAGCAAAGGTCATCAGTCATGATGATGATTATCAACTGACCCGGCTTCATTGCGGTGCCGGCGTACTAACGGTTTCGCGGCTTGATATGCGCATAGGCAAACCGGTGCGTATCCGCGTGCGCGCCAGCGATGTCATGCTCGCGCTCTCCCCGCCCAAAGGATTAAGCGCCCTTAACGTCTTACCGGCAGTCATCCGGAATATCGGCAAAGCCCACGGACCAAGCATCGACATAGAGCTTGATTGCGGCGGAGAAACCCTGATCGCCCGTATCACACGAGCCTCGGCAGATACGCTCGACCTTCGGCCCGGTGCTCACATATATGCGGTCATCAAGTCGATGGCGTTTGATGACGCAAATCTGAGCCAGCCACCCCACCCGCTTAGTGCATATTAGGCCTATTGAGTCGGGTGAGCCGCTTTGATGCCGCAAATCACTTTACTGTTGCCGCGCCATAAGTCCTTGCTTAGTAACTCATTCGCTATAGGCGGAAGCTAAGCCATAGCATTTTGTGCTCAACAGTGAGGGCCTGTGAATGAGCTTTGATCAGGCAGCAATTCTGGTGATCCTGCTGGTAATGCTGATCGTTTATGCGACAGAACGGTTCAGGATTGAAGTCGTTGCCTTATCGGGACTTGCCGTTGCATTTGCCGTAGGCGTCGTGCCCGTACAGTCTGTCTTTTCGGGCTTTTCCAATCCGGCAGTCATAACCGTTGTGGAGATCCTGCTGGTCGTAGCTGCGCTTGCCCGCACACAGATCATTGATAATTTCGCGGCACAGATCTCCGCGCGGACACAGAACGAGACGGTAATGCTCTTGTTTCTATGTGTTGTCGGGGCATCTTTTTCGGTGTTCATGAACAATATCGGTGCGCTGGCGCTGTTATTTCCCGTGGCATTGTCTGTTTGTGCAAAGCTTGAAATCGCGCCTGCCAAGATTTTGATGCCGCTATCCTTTGCGACATTGCTTGGCGGAATGTGTTCATTGACCGGCACCCCGGCAAACCTTTTCGTGAACCAGTGGTTTGTGAACGAAACTGGCCGCAACATGGGCTATTTCGAGCTTGGTATTGTCGGCGGACCTCTCGCCGTTATCGGCATATTATGGGTCGTTTTTGCCGGACCCCGTATTTTTGGCCGCGTAAAGGGAGGCATAACTCCCGCGCTTGATGCCGGGCCGACCGAGTTTGTCGCCGAACGCATGGTTACAGATAATAGCGGATTTGTCGGCCTTCGGGTTCCAGAGCTGGAAGATAATATGGGCCTGCGCGTCCATGGCGTAGTCCGGAACGGTGTTCATGTGTTCGCTCGCCGCTCGGACATCATTATCGCCAGGGATGATACACTCCTCATAGAGGGGAATATCGCCCGTTTTGAAGAGCTGGAGGAAGCTGGCGAATTGAGGGCGGCGGGTAGCCAATCCGACGATCCGATATTCGAACTTGTTGTCATGCCCGACAGCTTGCTGCTTGGCTCACGTATCGAAGACGCAGAATCCTACGCAACCGGCGAAGTCCGGATCATAGCTCTGGCCAGCAGGCGCGGGCGTATCGAGGGACGTTTTACCGACCTGCCGATTTCCATGGGTGATGTCATAGTGGTTCGCGGTGAAAAGGATTCCATCCGTCATCTGGCCAGTGAGTGCGGTCTGCTGTTGCTATCGCCGCGCCGGCCTGTCGCGCAAAAGCGCCGCGCCGCTTTGCCAGTGATGATCTTTGCAGCGGGTGTTCTGGCCTCGGCATTTGAAATCCTGCCAACGCAGATTGCCTTCGGAGGCGTTGTGCTGGGGCTCATTGTTACGGGAAGCCTGAAGCTGCGGAGCGCGTTACAGGATCTTAACTGGGGCATCATCCTGTTGCTTGCTGCAATGATCCCGCTGGGCCTGGCAGTGGAAGAAACGGGCGCTGCGCGTCTGATTGCCAATGTCATTGCCGCCTATCTGCCAACTAGTGAGCCGCTACTGGTCGTGCTG
>JADMKQ010000098.1 GCA_015478735.1 Sphingorhabdus sp.
ATAATATTATATCGCAGCGCCGACAGTCTTTCATACATTGGCGCAGAATCGATCTCGGCCAATATCGTGCCTCGCGGATCTGTCGCAGATCCCACCGGCGCTGTTGCAGAAACGATATATTCGCTGTCCACGGGAGACGACGATCCCAAGAGAAGCGCCTCCGGTGCATTAGCGCGGACGAGTACCATCCGCTCCAGACCGTCAATATTCGCCGCTGCTCCGGCCAGTCGCTCGGTCTGTTCCGCGGATAACATGTTCGCATCAGACCTGGCGGATAAAAACTGCGCCGTTGTCACCGCTGCCGCTCTGGCCTGGGCATCAAGCGCACGGGTCATTTCCGCCTTGTCCTGCACATATAACAGCGCCCCGTTGACGCATGCCAACAGCATGAACAGTGGCACGGTAAAAGCAATGATGATCGCCTTCACCCTCACCGCGCATCCCCTTCCTGCATACGCAGCAGACCGACCGTAAAGGACGGACATTCCAGCGCCATGGTATAGACATGCGGCTTGGCAAAAAGCAGCGCTTCCAGTCCGTCCGGCCCGGCGACATAATCTCCGACAGCCTCCAGCCCAAAGAGCAAGCCGCTTGCATCAAATATAGCCGGTGCGGGCTGGGTATTCGCCTCGCCTGTTTGCTCGATTACGGCGCTACCTGCCATCTGGACGACAAGCATATTGGCTATTTTCGCTTTGGGCAGGATGAGCGTGCCCGGCTCATATCTCCGCATCTTGCCATGACGGGCGATGGTTTCCAGCTCGACGTCAGCCAGTTCCGCGAAGGGCAAAAGATGACGCAAGGCCGCACAGATGGAAGCGATGCCAGACTGGCTCATAGCACCGGCCCCCTATGCAGATTTACGGCTATTTCGGACTGGTCCAAAAAAAGGGTGATTTGGTCTGCGGCGCCAAGGTCGATAATCTCACCCGGTGAAAGCGGGATGACTGCATCCCTTTGCTCGCCCTTATATATCTCGAGTGGCGCTTTGCCGGTTAATCTGGCGCTGCCTGTTGAACGGTCTACTATGATGAGACTCTCTTGCGCCATATCGACAAGAGACTGCCAATCCGCAGCCAGCTCGTCATCCTCTGCGAGACGTTCCGAAAGCATTTTCATCGCATGAATCTTGAGGTTCATCTGCGGCGCTGGCGGGTTTCGCGCGATCCAGACAGCCACTATGGCATCATTATCGATCAGCCGGACAGCCCTGTCTGCGGCCTCCACCGGCAGGACTTGTTCGATTAGCTCCGCATCCTGCTGGCGCTGTGCCAATTGCTTCTGGCCCCGGATTTCGTCCCTCTTACTGGTAATTTTACGCGTGATATTGGCAAGGCTCTCTCCCAGAAGAGCAGCTTCGCGCGGGGATGCAAGCTGCTCTGGCAGCGTCAGTTTTCCCGCCGCAATTTTCAGCGCATCCCGCTTTAGCTGCGCGATAGGCAACGCAATCCGGCGCACCAGTATTAATGTCACCAGCCCGCACGCGATCAGCGAACCAAGCCCGATCAGCGCGCTGGCGAAAAGGATATTCTGCGTCGCAATCTGAATGACCGAGATATTGACATCCGCCCCCGCACTTGCGGCGATATTGCTGTCCATGCTCCCCACCGGCGCAGCAGCGGTTTTTAACAGGCCCCATTGCTCCTGATATTCAATCGGAGAGATATAGATCGAGCTGTCTTTTGCGATTCTGCGCAGCCCGTCCATAGTCTCGGCAGAAAGCTGGTCCGCAGAGCCGAGGGGCGAGTGGTCATCCCCCTGCGTGGCATCCAGAATATAAAGAATATCCTCCTCACCGATCACAAGCTGGGTATAGAGATAGGTGAGGTCCAGCTCCTTCAATATGTTCCGCATCGGCACGGCATTTTGCAGATATTGTGCGGATTGCTCGATAGCGGCGGCATCCTCTGCGGAAAGACCGTTTTGCACACGCGCCTTTTCGATCAGCCAGTCATGGTCGACGGGATCTATCAATGCTCCCGTGAGGGCACTGGTTGTTTCGAGCTTGGTATCGAAACCTTCCAGTATCGTGTCATAAATCCGGTTATAGACGAATATCGCCAGGGCAATCGCGATCACAGCGATAGCGGGCAGGAAATATCGCAGCAGCAAGGTCTGGATCGCCATGCCCTGTTGCCTTGCACTTCTAGGCTGCATAGGCGCGTCCGTCCTGTGTCCTGAGCATGATCAGCGCCAGTTCTGGGAAGCGGCAGGCGACATCCTCGATATGCCTGCGCTTTAGCCAAAGCCTTTGGCCGTCAAGATCAACAGCCCTGTCGTCGGGATTTTCCTGAACGGGGGTCAGATGCTCCGTCAAAGCGAGCAGCGACCTGATCGAACCATGAGCAAGTTCAGGGAGCTGTTGTATCGCGCTTATCCGGTCCACAATTGTTGGCGCTGGTTCTGCGTCAAGATACAGCAATATCGCAACAGTCGATCGCACCATGTTCGTGGAGCGGCCTTGCAATGCTTTGCGCAGAATGGGCGCCAGATCACCTGCATCATGAAATTGAGAGAGCGCCTGCGCGGCCGCGGCCACTTCAAATGATCCGGGCGTTTGCAGAATATCCGACAACAGAGCGCTTATCTCGTCCTGGCTCGGCGGAGGTAATCGGGATTCTATATCCTTCCGCTGAATCAGTGGTTTGAGCATTTTGAAAGTGCGGTAGTGTAACCCGCTTTCTATTGTCTCAATCGCATTGCCGCGCACTTTCTGATTGGCCGAGTGCAGCGAGACGATGAGCAGATCAAAATTGGGTAACCGGCCGCCGAGTGCCAGTAATTCCAGCACGAAATCCACTGATATGCCGATACGCTCCTCGATAGCCTGCGCCAAAAGACGAAGAGCTGTCGATTGATCGGCGACTAGTCCAATGGCTCGCGCTTTCTCGATACTGTCATGGGCAAGGGCGACCTCGCTTTCGATAATCTGGTCAAGCTGTGAATTGAACTGGGCGGGAGACAGCACCGCCAAAGCCCGCGCAGAAAGTGACCTTGCGCGATAGGACATATCCGCATTGGACAGGCAGTCCGTCAGACTGGGGATCGCTAAATCCCCGAAACCACGCAAAATCCCCTCAAACCTACGGGTTTCAAACGGGCTAAGCTGGGCCGCGCTTTCGACCACCAGCGGAATGGACTGGGCATCATCAATCGTGCCGAGCATGTCGATAACCGAAAGACGGTGCGCGCGCTCCAGCCTTGGCAATATATCTGTCAGTCCGCGAATGATGCCAATATCACCGGGCATAACAAGGCTTTGCATCGCAACGATGATCTCACCGGCATCTTCCGAAGTCCCAGCCTCTAGCTTTTTCAGCAGATTCTCCAGCTTCTTGATCCGGTCCCGATCCAGCATCTCAGAATTTCCGTGAATGTCAGAGGACGTTCCGTCTGATCCCACACTGGCAGCGAAATTCATCCAGCCACGGCGCATGTTGACGGTCATCGCGGCCGGATAATAATGGCGCAATGCCAGCACGATGAATATCAAAAGCCCGCTGATTATGACGCCAATGCCCGATAATTGCCGCATGTCGCTGCTGAATGCCGCCAGCAAAAGGAACCCGCCTGCCATGAAGCTGGCCAGAGGTTCGGCCATACCCTCGATCACGGTTCGCAGGGGCCGTTTTACGGTTACTGGCACCGCGTTGAACAGCAGGTTCTGATTATTATACTCGATGGATGTCAGCACACCGTGATAGGCGAAAAAGGCCGCCAATGCCGCCATTGGTCCGCCCACCAGAAAGAAAAATCCAAAGGCCGCGAAATAGGTTAGCGGCAAAATAAGAGCGACATTTCGCACGCCCATGCGACCGACGAGCCGGTTAAACAGGAACAGGCAGACAAGAAGATTGAATATGCTCGCGGCCGCATAAAGCTGCCCGAACAGAGCGGCAAGCTGCGCTTCGCTGCGCCCGACTTCGAAGACTGTTGAATATTGGAACTCGATAAGATTAGTCAGCAACAAGATGACAAAAAGCGTGAGCGTGAGCAGCAATACATA
>JADMKQ010000099.1 GCA_015478735.1 Sphingorhabdus sp.
TGGCAATCGCACCGATTGATACTGCGGCAAACAATCGAGCAGAAACAGATTTATAGTTAGATTTCATGAAGTTATCCTCCCGTTAAAATAATGGACATCTTTGCCTTCAGCAGTTGTATAACTAGGTTGCACAGGATGGGCAAGTATCTTTACTCTTCACTGTAAGAAATGCGTCCAAATCCGTGGTCCTGTGACTTATTTATCACTCATCGCTTGGCGTTGGTAATGCGCGAACAAGAGCGGGCACATCGGCCAGTGCGCGCAACACGTCGTTAAGGTGCGTACAACCGAGCGTGCCCGCCAGTGTATCGAGCACAGTGTGCCTGAATCCCGCAACATTTTGTCCGACCATGCGCGCTGCCTTCATCGCTGCACCGGGACATTCGCGAAACGGAAGGATCAGCGGCAAAACCTGGAGTGACAGCAGAGTATCGTTCGCTTCATCAATCTCGGCATAGACCCGATATTCATGGATTGCTGTACGTGTTCCTTGGGGATTGGGGCCGCTGTCCTGAAACCCTGCATCCACTTTGATAACGCCTTCCGCGCGCCATATATCAATGCGCCGCGCGCGCCGCGCCATTGGTCGCCCCTGTTGTTCAGCCAGTGCGTGCCAGCCCATCGGATCGTCCGGATTAACGAGCGACCCGACTTCTGTCGAAGATTGATTGGGATGATCCACACTGCCATCCTCTAATAGCGAGCTCGCCCCCTCGGTAAAGCCGGTGCAGACATTCACCATCCGCCCCTTGTTTCCTGCTGTCGATTTTTGTCCGCTACCCGATACCCGCTTTTGCCAGTCTTCCGTCCACCGCGACCAGATCCATCCGGCAACTAAGCTAGCCCCGGCAAAATCGTCGAGAAGTTGAAAGAGCGCTGTTCCCTGAATGTCTCCAAGCGTCGCTTCTAATGCGCGGCGACTTGCTCCGCCAGCGCGCACGCCAACCAACTCCTGTAGCCGTGGATGGTCGGGGGTCGCAGCAATTTCCAATATCTCGCGCATCGGGGATGTCCGGATCCGATAATCCGCCTTGGCCAGTTCAACTGCATCGCCGTTAAAGGGCGTCAGCAGGTCGCGGGCAGCCCCGGTCATTATCCAGGCTTTACCGAAACCATCCGGCCAATCGGAGTCAATCGACGTGGTTCGCCGAATGGACCCCGGCCGACGCAACGGTGCAGGCCCGGCCGAGGCTTGAGCGAAAGGAAATTGCTGCGGTGCATTCATAATATATTCCCTAATCCCAGAGACTATCTTGGTGGCATCCGGATAGCACCATCAAGACGCAGGTTCTGCCCGTTGAAATACCCGTTACGAACCAGTTCCAGCACAAGGCTGCCAAACTCCTCCGGATGGCCAAGGCGTTTCGGGAAAGGTACAGACGCTGCCAGTCCTTCGAAAATCGCCGGAGCCTTTTCCTTCACAGCAAGCATTGGCGGAGTGGCAAAAATACCAGGCATGATCGAATTGATGCGGATACCCAAATCCATCAAGTCACGGGCCATAGGAAGCACCAATCCGTTTACACCGGCCTTTAATGAACCATATCCGACCTGCCCGATTTGTGCATCTTGCGCCGCCGCAGAAGCAGTAAGTATAATCGTACCGCGCTCGCCATCCTCGTTCAGCGGATCGGCATTAGCCATGCCAAGCGCTGAAAGTGAAGCAAGCCGATAACTGGCAATAAGGATACCTTGCGCCGAAAACACATAATCTTCTGTAGAATAACGGACGTAGCCTCCGGTATTCTTGTCGTAGCGCACCGTCTTACCAGCTTTGGAAATTTGCGCGCAGTGAACGAGAACACGTTCTTGGCCATGTGCAGCTCGCGCTGTTTCATATCCGGCAACAACACTATCTTCGCTTGTAATATCAACCTTGCAGAATATGCCGCCAATCGCGTCTGCAACTGCTTTGCCCCCATCTTCATTAACGTCGAAAATTGCAACCTTTGCTCCTTGCTCCGCCAGTGCTTCAGCGCTGGCGCGGCCCAGACCCGAAGCACCGCCGGTGACAACTGCTGCAATTTGATTATCAAGTTTCATTTATCGAGATTCCTTTTAGTTGTTGAATAATTATACGCTAATCGCCTCTGACGACTGAAAACAGCAATGGTGTGCCAATTTTCTTCACACCAATCCGTCATATCATCGACAAATCATCATGAGGTTTTGCCTTGTTGAAATTTGAGCCGCTCCTGCAGGATATTGCTGCGATCCGGTGATGGCGCGACGGTCGATCCACCATCCATTTTGATCGACGTTCCGGTTATATAATCGGACTTTGCCGAGGCCAGAAAAAGGCAGGCGTGGGCAATGTCATCCGGTGTTCCTGCACGGCCAACCGGCACCGTCGCGCCATAGTCAGCAAGACCCTGATCGCCCAAGATTTCCTTCGCACGGTCACTGGCAATCAGGCCTGGGTTAATGGCATTAACGGTAATCCCCTCACCCACAACATCACCTGCTGCAGCCCGTATGAAAGCATCTAATGCTGCTTTTGCCATTCCATAAGCGGTCATATTGGGGACAACATTTACCGTCCCGTTGACTGACCCGATGGCAATGAACCGTCCGCCGTCCCTAGCCTTTGCGAAATACGGGCGTGCCGCATCAAGCAGCCACCAAGCCGCCTTGGCAATGCTGGCGAAACCGGCTTCCAACCGATCATCATCGACATTACCGAGTCCGCCGTGCGGAATATCGGCTGCAGCATGGACGATGATATCGACACCGCCAAAAGCTTTGACCGCAGCATCAACAAGTGCTCGGCAATCCTCATGATTTGCAATATCGGCCGCAAAACATTCGGCATTTCCACCGGACGCGACAATTTCAGATTTCACTTCTTCGCCATAAGATATAGTTCGCGCGCCGAGCATGACATTGGCACCCGCAGCGGCAAAAGCCATACCGACGGCGCGGCCCACTCCGCGACCGCCACCGGTCACTATGACTGTCTTGTTGCTGAAATCTTCCATTATAAGCCTTCTCTTTCAAATAGAGACTGAAGCCCCATAGCCGATGGCTTCATTGAAGGGGTGCGAGGGAAGTCAGCCACATAGCGGAAATGGACGGGCACTTGATAGGCAATCAACCGTGACTTGAGCCAGACTTTAAGCTCGTCAATGGGTGGTTCGTCCGCAGATTCTTTCAAAATGATAGCTGCTGCTGGCACAGCACCAAGCCGTTCATCGGGAACGCCGACCACTGCAGATTCCAGAACCGCAGGATGATCATTAAGGACCCGTATGATATCGTCAGGATGCACCTTGAATCCGCCGCGGATAATGGCATTGTCGGCCCTGCCCTTGATATAAAGGAAACGATCATCATCAAGCACTGCACGATCCGTTGTGCGGAGCCATTGCATATCATTGTTGAGCTGCTCGCCCTTTATCTCAAGCAATCCTTCTTTACCGGAAGACAAAATCGTGCCCGTATCGGGATCAACAATCCGCGCTTCAATATCACTATGCACCCGGCCAACAGCACCGCGTTTCTGTTTCCAAAGTGATCTGAAGTCGTCAATTGTCCAACCCGCTATTGCGCCTGCAAATTCTGTTGCGCCATAATTGCTGCAAATCGGAATGCCATATTTCTCAAGAAAGGCATCAACCAGGTCCGCTGGCAAGGGAGCTGTGCCGGAAATCATCGCGCGCAGGCTGGCAAGGTCTTCGGGGTCAACATCAGCATCGAGCAACATGCGAACCGCCGAAGGCACCGCGGGAGCAACCGCGGGTTTATTGCGTTTCACTATATCAACCCACGCATCAACACTGAATTTTTCAAGCAATGCGATTTTCCGCCCGGCAGCAAGCGCAGCAATACAGCCATATATACCGCCAATATGTGTCAGCGGATTAACGACCATTGTGCAACCAGAGTTAAGCTTTGGGGGATCGTCGAAACTGCGGCCGCGTTCATATTTGGTAAATCCGCGAAAACTGGCATCAAATGCGCTCCGGCTCAACGGCACACGCTTGGGGTTGCCAGTAGTACCGCTG
>JADMKQ010000100.1 GCA_015478735.1 Sphingorhabdus sp.
CACTTCTGCGACAATTTAATACAATAAACACCGAAACTGACAAATCTTTGCGACGGGTTTGCGTCATAACTGTTTCTGACGCCGCAGTGAGCGCCGTAGTAAAGGAGTTTGTTATGAAGAAGTTTCTGATGGTTCTGGCCGCTTCGACCATGGTAGTTTCACCAATGGTTACCGCTCAGGCACAAGCTGCGCCTTATCAGTCCGCACAGCATAAGACGGTCAAGAAAACCGTGACCAACAAAAATGGCAAGCGTGTTGTCACCACGAAAACGACGATGAGAAACAATGCGCCGAAATATAATAAGCGCCAGAACGCCAAGTGGCAGAATAACAACCGCTATAACGACAACCGGTATCAGCAGAGCCGCAACCAGAATTCCTATTACAAGGCCAATAACAAACGCTGGGCCAAGGGGCAGCGGTTTGACCGCAGACATGCGAGCAACTACCGGGTGATTAACAACCCGCGCCACTATCGCCTGTCAAACGCGCCAAGAGGCCACCAGTGGGTCCAGTCCGGCAATGATGCTGTGCTGATCGCGATTACCAGCGGCATTATCGGTGCAGTCATCGGCAACGCGATTGGACGTTAAACCTCCAATGACCAGTATATGTAGAAGCCCCCGGAAAGTCTTTCGGGGGCTTCGCTATATTATGCTTTCAGAAAACCTTCCAGCCGGCCGCGGATAATCTCTTCCGCTTCGCTCATGATCCGGTCGATCAGTTCTTTGACGGTGGGAATGTCATTGATGAGGCCAGCGACCATGCCGCAGCTCCATGCGCCGGCATCCATCGTGCCTTCCATCATGATCTGCGGATAGACGCCCGCGACCTGTTCCATGATGTCTGTGAATTTGAGGTCAGCGCCTTTCTCTTTCTCGATCTCCAGCAGCCGTTCGACAGCCACGTTGGTCAGCACCCGTTCGGTATTACGCAGCGGACGCATGACAAGGCGGGTGTCCAGCTCGCTCGCCGCGACGATGGCGTCTTTCACATTCTGGTGCACCGGCGCTTCCTTGGTCGCGATGAAGCGCGTGCCCATGTTCATGCCTTCTGCTCCCATGGCGAGCGATGCCACCAGCGAACGCGCATCGGCCTGACCGCCGGAGCTGACAAACGGAATGTCCAGTTCGTCGGCGGCGCGGGGAAGCAGGATCATGTTCGGCACATCGTCTTCGCCGGGATGGCCGCCACATTCAAAACCGTCCACCGAAACCGCGTCACAGCCGATGCTCTGGGCTTTCAGTGCATGGCGCACGGCGGTGCATTTGTGGATGACCTTAACGCCGTTTTCCTTGAGCTTGGGCAGATATTGCTGCGGATTGTTACCGGCTGTTTCCACGGCCTTGATCCCGTTGCTGATGATCGCGTCGATATAGCCGGGATAGTCAGGCTCGTTCACGATGGGCAGGAAAGTCAGGTTCACGCCGATGGGCTTATCGGTCAGTTCCTTTGCTTTCTTGATTTCCTTGTCGAGATCTTCGGGTGTTTTCTGGGTCAGGCCGGTGATGATGCCAAGCCCGCCCGCTTCGGATACGGCGGCGGCCAGTTCGGCGAAACCGACATAGTGCATACCGCCCTGAATGATAGGATGTTCGATGCCGAAAAGCTCAGTAATGCGTGTTTTCATAGGGTGCGGCTTTCTTGTTATGGACCTTATGGAGCCTATATGGCCCGATGACGATTCGGTTTAATCGCTTGATTAACTAGCGACCCACTCGCCGGTTGTCACGCCTTTCCAGACATTGGCAGGTGCGGTGGCGGCAAGCTCGGCGCCCAGCAACGCGGACCAGCGATGTTCATTGCCCAGCGCATCGCGCCACGCCCATAATCGGCGGGTATAGTGGTGCAGGTCATATTCCTGCGTATAGCCCATTGCCCCGTGCACCTGGTGGAAGGGAACGGTCACGGCCTCTACGCTATGGCCGATCTGCACCTTTGCCACGACCGCTTCGTGCCATGCTTTTTCGGGATCATCGCGGTGCTGCGCGATGCTGCTGGCGGCCTGCGTTGCCGCCATTGTTGCTGCGGCACATTCCGATGCCGCGACGGCCAGTTGCTGCTGGATCGCCTGGAACTTGGACAAAGGCCGGCCAAATTGCTCGCGCTCTGACACATAGGCGATGGAAAGGTTTAACGCCGCTTCCATCGCTGCGGCCATTTGCACCGCCCGGACAGTGAGGATAAGCGCCTCTACCCCGCGCTGCGACAGGCCGGTTTTACCCGATGACACCGCGCGGTGGCCGGAAAAAACAAAGCGGGTTGCGCCGTCCGGGGACAGGGAATCTACATCTATCCGCGCCGCTTCCAGATTGTCGAACAAGGCAATTTCGCCCAGCGCTTCGTCAAACATAACGATCTGGTCGACATGCGCGCCGAAAGGAATATCAGCCGTGGGTAGCCCACCATTTGGCCCGCCGAGAATGGCAAAGCTGGCCGAGCCGTCCGCTGGCGGCAGGTTCGCCTGGTCGAGCAGCCAGTTGGCAATCAAAGTCTCGGCAAAGGGGACCGGCGATGCGGCCTGTGCAGACGCCCAGATCGCGCCGAAAACCTCGTCATAGTCCGCCCCAAAGCCGCCGTTTTGCTCGCTCACCCATGCCAGTGGCAGGCCGTTTTCGGTAAGAGCATCCCACAGACCCTGCGGATATTTCCCGGCTTCTGACTCGTGCGGGACTTCCCGGCTGCACAGGTCACCATATATTTTCGCCGCTGTTTGCGCGATCATGCCTTCTGTATTTATCATCGCTGCTTTCCTATCGCCGCTTCTATCATCTCAGGCCCAGTTGCCGCGCTGTAATCCCGCGCAGCACTTCGGTTGTGCCGCCGCGCAGGGTGTTGGGCGGGGAGCGCAATATACCGATATTCAATACCCGGTGCATATCCTCGCTCCATTCATCGGCGGGCAGATCGTTGAGCAGCGCGCGCACTTCCTGCGTCAGATCATTTTCCAGCCGGTTGCCAAGATCCTTGACCAGCGCCGCTTCCGCTTCAGGCGATATGCCGCGGTGCAAGAGATTGGCGATGCTCCACGACATGCCGCGCAATGTGCGAAGACTGGCGACCAGCTTGCCAAGCCGCGCATGGGACGCGCTGCCCATTTTGTCCTGTAGCTGGTATAGAGCTGTTTCCAGAGTGATATAGGTGGACAAAAACCGTTCGGGGCCAGAGCGTTCCATCGCCAGCTCGCCTGTCACCTGTTTCCAGCCGCCGCCTTCTTCGCCGAGCAGACAATCATCGGGCACGATCACGTCTTCGAAATAAACCTCGTTAAAATGCGCGTCGCCGGACAGGTCGACAATCGGTTTGACCGTGACACCGGGCAAGTTGAGGTCGATCAATATCTGCGACAGGCCGACATGGCGGTTGCGGCCATCGGCGGGTGAGGTGCGAAGCAAAGCAACCATGTAATGACAGATATGCGCGCCGGAGGACCAGATTTTCTGGCCATTGATTTTCCACCCGCCTGAAACTTTCTCGGCCTTGGTCTTCACATTGGCAAGGTCCGATCCCGCGCCGGGTTCCGACAGGCCGATAGCAAAATAACATTCGCCCGCAGCGATACGCGGCAGGATGTCGAGCTTTTGTTCCTCGGTTCCGTGGGCCAGCAACATCGGTGCGTGCTGGCGATCCGCAATCCAGTGCGCGGCGACTGGCGCACCGGCGCGCAATGTTTCTTCGGTGACGATATAGCGTTCCAGCGCGCTTTTATCCTGCCCGCCATATTGGCTGGACCAGGTGAGGCCAATCCAGCCGCGCTTGCCCATTTTTCGGGAAAATTCGGGATCGGCACAGGCCATCCAGCATTCCGGTTCCGGGCGGTAATTTCCGGCTTCCCGCTCTTCCTTCAAAAACGCCTGAAGCTCCGCGCGCAGGTCTTCCAGCGCCGGGTCAGGCGGGATAACGGGGAAATTGAAACGCTGCATGAACTTTTATTCCTCTATTCTAGACCCTGTTCAATTTTGATTGAATCAAAATTGGGGTCTAGTTTATTGTTT
>JADMKQ010000101.1 GCA_015478735.1 Sphingorhabdus sp.
AGACGAGTTCAGCAAGAAATCGAACGCGAAAGCCGATGCGCCAAACAAGGCAAGGACAGACAATATGGTAATTAGCCGGGAGGATTTCGCTCCTCCCCATGCTGCGACCAGAAGCAATATCAGGCTGCTAGCTGTGAGAATTAGCTCCGGCAGCGTGAATATCAATGAAAGCCTATAATCCATTAGTGCGACTCCCCACGACCAGTTGCTGCCTCATGGCCCTGTGATGCCGCCGCCCCTTCTGTAACTGGCTTGGCTTGCCCCATTTTCAAATTTGCATCTCCCTCTGGCGTTGCGCGTTCAATGCGACTGACCAGCGTTCCAACATCATCACGAATAGGCGCGATGAAGCTTTCCGGATAAACACCCATCCACATGACCACAGCCGCGATTGGTGCCAGCAAAGCAATCTCACGAATGGAAAGATCAGGCATGGCTTTTACATCTTCATGTACCAATTCGCCCATTGCGACACGACGATAAAGGTACAGCATATAGCCCGCACCCAAAATGATACCGGTCGCGCAAATCAGTGTGGCCCAGCTACTAACCTTGTATAGACCAGCTAAGGACAGGAACTCTCCGACAAAACCACTTGTTCCCGGCAATCCGATGGATGCCATTGTAAAGAGCAGGAACAAAACCGCATATTTCGGCATATTGTTCGCAAGACCGCCGTAACGAGAAATTTCCCTTGTATGAAGACGGTCGTAAATAACGCCTACACAAAGGAACAGCGCACTGGACACCAGACCGTGACTTAGCATCACGATTACCGCGCCTTCGATACCCTGACGGTTAAACGCAAACAGGCCAGCGGTCACAATCGCCATATGCGCCACGGAGGAATAAGCGATCAGCTTTTTCATATCCTGCTGAACCAGTGCAACGAGCGAGGTATAAACCACCGCGATCATCGACAGCGCGAAAATCAACCAGACAAACTGTTCTGACGCTTCCGGAAACATGGGCAAAGAAAAGCGCAGGAAGCCGTAACCGCCCATTTTAAGCAACACGCCAGCCAGGATAACCGAACCGGCGGTCGGTGCCTGAACGTGGGCGTCAGGCAACCATGTATGCACGGGCCACATCGGCATTTTCACCGCGAAGCTGGCAAAGAAAGCCAACCAAAGCCAAGTCTGGGCTTCAGGTGATACATCATGGTTGAGAAGGACGGTAATATCGCTCGACCCTGCATCCTGCACCAGCCACAGCATCGCGATCAGCATCACGACCGAGCCGAGCAGTGTATAAAGGAAGAATTTATAGGCCGCGTAAATCCGGTTGGCGCCGCCCCATACCCCGATAATCAGGTACATCGGGATCAAAACAGCTTCAAAGAATATGTAAAACAGGAAAATATCCTGGGCCGCAAACACACCGATCATCAAAACTTCCATGACCAGGAAAGCAGCCATATATTCTCCGACGCGGTTTTGTATACTGTCCCAGCTCGCGCCGATACAGATCGGCATCAGGAACACCGTCAGCATGATGAGCAGCATGGAAATGCCGTCTATTCCAAGCGCCCATGCGAAATTACCGAACAGGTCTACTCGCTCAACATATTGCCACTGCGGACCACCAATATCGAAATTGGCCCACAACACGATACCCAGAACGAAAGTCACCAGCGTAGTGGCAAGTGCCAGAATTCGGGCAGTCTGCGCTTCAACAAAGAAACAGATAATGGCGGCTAGCATCGGCAGCGCAAGCATCACCGACAGGATCGGGAAATCAAGCTGGTTCATCAGTTCGCCCCCCGCACGATAATCCACGTCACAGCAGCCGCCAGTCCCATCAACATAACAAGTGCATAACTATACAGATATCCATTCTGGAACCTCTTCGCGATTCCGCTTCCGCTGGCAATAAATGCTGCGACACCATTGGGGCCAAAACGATCGATGATCCCCTCATCCCCTGTTTTCCAGAACAGTCGTCCAAACCAGAATGCAGGACGCACAAAGATGAGGTTATAAAGCTCGTCAAAATACCACTTGTTGAAGAAGAATTTATAGACCGGCAGGAATGTTGCAGCCAGACGAGCCGGACGATCTTTACCGCGGAAGTACATCAGATAAGCGACCAGCAATCCCGTCAACATAGCGACCGTCGAGGCCAGTTTGACCCACATCGGAACTTCGTGGATCGCGTGCATTAGATGGCGGTCGAACGCCAGGCTACCTGCCCAGAAGCGGGCTCCCTCGGTGGCGTCGATAAACGCATCATGAAACAGGAAGCCTGCTGCTATAGAACCGAGGCTCAGGACCCCAAGCGGGATTAGCATGGACAGCGGGCTTTCATGTGGATGATAGCCGCCTGTTGAATCCTCGGCGGTTTCGGGCGTTTTGTGAACGCTGTGCTGAATATGCTCCGACTGGATCCAGCGCGGTGTTCCCCAAAAGGTCAGGAACATTAACCGCCAGCTATAGAAGCTGGTCAAACATGCGGAAAGCACACCGATGGCGAAAGCAAATTGCCCGGCACCTGTGCCACTCGCAAAGGCTGCTTCGATTATCGCATCTTTGGAATAGAAGCCTGCAAAACCGGCGAGACCAACAATGCCGACGCCGGTAATAGCCAGCGTCCCCATCATCATCGCCCAGAAAGTCAGAGGGATCTCTTTGCGAAGCCCACCATAATAGCGCATATCCTGCTCATGGTGCATGGCGTGAATGACAGAGCCTGCGCCAAGGAACAGCAAAGCTTTGAAGAAAGCGTGCGTAAAAAGGTGGAACATCGCCGCGCTATAGGCGCCTACACCAGCAGCAAAGAACATGTAACCAAGCTGCGAGCAGGTCGAATATGCGATAACGCGTTTGATATCCGTTTGCACCAGACCGACAGTCGCTGCAAAAATGGCGGTGGCTGCGCCAACTACGGTCACAACAGTCAACGCCACATCGCTGGTTTCAAACATCGGCGACAGGCGGCAAACCATGAATACACCCGCTGTAACCATTGTCGCGGCATGGATGAGCGCGGACACAGGGGTCGGGCCTTCCATCGCATCGGGTAACCATGTGTGTAGCCCCAACTGCGCCGATTTACCCATCGCACCGATAAACAGCAGCAAACACAGGATGGTCATTGTATCCAGACGCATACCCGCAAATGTGATGCTTGAACCTGCCATTTCAGGAGCAGCTTCCAGGATTTCAGGAATAGATACCGTTCCGAATACAAGGAACGTGCCGAAAATACCCAGCATGAACCCAAGGTCACCAACCCGGTTGACGACAAACGCTTTGATTGCTGCGGCATTCGCGCTCGGCTTCTTGAACCAGAAGCCGATAAGCAGATAGGACACCAGTCCAACCCCTTCCCAGCCAAAGAACATCTGGACCAGGTTATCGGCTGTCACCAGCATCAGCATCGCAAAGGTAAACAGCGACAGATAAGCAAAAAAGCGCGGCTGGTCAGGATCTTCATCCATATAGCCCCAGCTATAAAGGTGAACCAGCGCGGAAACGGTTGTGACAACAACCAACATGACAGCGGTCAGCGTATCAACGCGCAGCGTCCAATCAAAAACCAGATCACCGGATTGCACCCATGTCAGCAACGGCACCACTTCTGCGGCCCGTGATAGCATGACATAGTCGATAAATATCGGCCAGCTAAGCGCACATGAAACAAACAGCGCAGCGGTTGTGATAAATTTTGCTGGCACATTGCCAATCATCCGATTGCCAAAGCCTGCGACTATCGCTGCCAGCAAAGGCAGGAAAACGATAAGCTGGATCGTCAAGTTCCTAACCCTTCATCCGGTTGACATCATCAACGGCAATTGTACCGCGCTGACGGAAATAGATAACCAATATCGCGAGACCAATTGCCGCTTCAGCCGCAGCAACGGTTAACACGAACATCGCAAAAATCTGGCCGGTCATATCGCCCAGGAAGCCGCTGAATGCGACGAAGTTTATATTCACAGAAAGGAGTATCAGTTCGATCGCCATCAGGATGCTGATAATATTCTTACGATTCAGAAAAATGCCGAGCATGCCCATCACAAATAGGATGGAGCTAACCACCAGATAATGTTCAATACCGATCACAACTCAATCCCCCTGCCCACTTCAGGCTGCTCATTGCGTATAGATTCTTCGGGACGCCGCCTGACCTGCTTCTGGATATTTTGCCTGCGTACACCGCCGCGTTTACGATTGGTCAGAACAATGGCTCCCACCATTGCGACAAGCAGAACAAGCCCGGCAGCCTCAAACAGGAATATATATTTGGTATAAAGCAATGACCCCAGCGCCTCGATATTAGAAGGACCCCCCGCCGGAAGACCGACAACCGCCGTTGCTTCGCCCATGCCACCAGCAGTCCATGCACCTACGCCAAAGATGATCTCCACCACCAATATGACGGCCAGTAGAATCCCCAAAGGCAGGTTTTTCATGAAACCGGCCCGCAATTCGGCAAAATCAATATCCAGCATCATGACGACGAAGAGGAAAAGAACCGCGACGGCGCCCACATAAACAATGAGCAGCAAGGCCGCGATAAATTCTGCACCAGCCAGAAGCATCAGGCCGGCACCGTTAAAGAATGCCATGATCAGCCACAGCACACTATGCACAGGATTGCGCGCAAAGATACATAAGGTCGCACTGGCGATAATCATCACTGCGAACAGATAGAAAGCGAATATTTGCATATTTATTCTGCTACTTCTTTCTTCTTATTGCGTCATCCCGGCGAAGGCCGGAACCATGTGGAGTTTGACAAAGAACCGGGAAAGCCTCCCGTTTATCACTGGGAAATAGGTGATTAAAGAATCGCAACTCACTATTCCAGATCCCCATTCTGCCCGCCCATTAACGATAGGGCGCATCGGCGGCAAGGTTGGATGCGATAGCTCGCTCCCATTTGTCACCATTTTCCAGTAACTTTGCTTTATCGTAAATCAGTTCTTCACGCGTCTCGGTCGAATATTCAAAATTCGGCCCCTCGACAATCGCATCCACCGGACACGCTTCCTGACAGAAACCGCAGTAAATGCATTTCGTCATATCAATGTCATAGCGCGTTGTGCGGCGAGACCCATCTTCGCGAGGCTCGGCTTCAATAGTGATGGCTAGTGCCGGGCAAACTGCTTCACACAATTTACAAGCGATGCAACGTTCTTCCCCGTTGGGATAACGGCGCAAAGCGTGTTCCCCCCGGAACCTTGGCGAAATCGGGTTCTTTTCATAGGGGTAGTTGATCGTTTTCTTCCGCTTGAAGAAATATTTCAACGTCAACGCATGCGCGCCGATAAATTCGAACAGCGTAAATGCTTTTAGCGTTTGTGCGATAGACATTAGCCGTACCTCGTCAGCATAAGATAACCACTTACCAGGACCACCCAGAAGATCGAAATCGGAAGGAATATCTTCCAACCCAAGCGCATTAACTGGTCATAGCGGTAACGTGGCACGGTGGCCATGACCCAGCTAAAGATAAAGAAGAACAGGAACATCTTGATGAACAGCCAGATGATGCCCGGCACCATGTAAAGCGGTTCCCAGTCCACCGGTGGCAACCATCCGCCCCAGAACAGGATGACGTTAAGTGCGCACATCAACAGGATGTTCGCATATTCACCAAGCCAGAAAAGCGCGAAACTCATCGAGCTATATTCTGTTTGGTAACCGGCAACCAATTCCGATTCAGCTTCAGTCAGGTCAAAGGGGTGACGCGCCGTTTCCGCCAAAGACGAAATCAGAAACATGACAGCCATCGGAAAGAGCAACGGATTCAGGCCATAGGCATTGATGAAGCCGAAGATATGCCCTTCTTGCGATTTGATGATATCATTCAGATTGAATGTACCCGCAAATAATACAACGGAAATCAGGATGAAGCCGAGTGAAACTTCATAGCTGATCATCTGTGCGGCCGCCCGCATAGAGGAAAAAAACGGGTATTTTGAGTTACTCGACCAACCCGCAATCACTACCCCGTAAACACCAAGCGAACTGATCGCCAGGATATAGAGCAGCCCAATATTAATATTGGCGAGCACCATCGTCTCGCTGAACGGAATAACCGCCCATGCCAGCAAAGCCACGGTAAACGTGATGATCGGAGCAATGAGGAACAGGCCCCTGTTCGCACTCGACGGAATAATCGTTTCCTGAAGAAACACCTTCAGACCATCCGCAAAGGATTGCAAAAGCCCGAACGGCCCCACCACATTTGGTCCGCGGCGCATTGCCATCGCCGCCCAGATTTTGCGATCTGCATAAATAATCATTGCAACGGCCAGCATCAGCGGCAGCGCAATCAGCAGGATCAGCACAAGCGTGGCGACGAACCAGCCCAGATCCGGACCGAGGAAAGTGGATTGCAGATATTCAGTCATTCTGCCGCCTCCAGCATATCATCACCATGGAGCAATTCTGCCGAACAACGCTGCATAGTAGCACTGGCGCGAGCGATGCTGTTTGTAAGATAGAAATCCTTGATCGGAAGAACGCCCTGCCCGGTAGGTTTGTCCGCTAGCCCGGATGGCGGTGCCCAACCAAAGGAAATCAAGCCTTCGGTCGCTAATTCAGGTTGATCCGCAAACATTTGACCGCGAAGTTCTGCGAAGTTGTCAAAAGGCAATGTCTTGCCCAATATATCAGACAAAGCGCGCAAAATGCTCCAGTCTTCCCGCGCATCGCCCGGTGCGAAAATCGCTTTGTTCGAGCGCTGTACACGGCCTTCCAGATTCACATAAGTGCCATTTTTCTCGGTATAGGCGGCCGCTGGCAAGATAACATCCGCAGCATGTGCTCCGGCATCGCCATGATGGCCGATATAGACTTTGAAGCTGTTCTCAAACGGCGCGTAATCCATTTCATCCGCACCCAGAGAAAAGAGCAGCTTTGGTTTTTTCTCGGCGATAGCCTTGATCCCGCCATCAAAAGCATAACCAAGAAGCAAACCACCAGTGCGAGAGGCGCCGACATGGAGCACGTTAAAGCCGTTCCAGTCATCACGGATAAGCTTGTATTTCGCCGCCAGTTTCAGAGCCGCTCCATGAGCGCCCTCTACACTCAACGCACCGCCGCCCAGAATAATTGCCGGCTTCTCGGCATTTTTCAGCGCATCGGCAGCTTCTTTGGGTAGTTTGGAAAGCAGACCCATGTCATCACCCAACCATTCTACAGGATAGGTCTGATCTGCCTCTGGGCCAATGCCAAAAACTTTCGCGCCGCCCTTGCGGACAGCCTTGCGAATACGTGTATTGACCAGCGATGCTTCCCAACGTGTGTTGGTTGAAACCAGAATGATAACATCAGCGTCCTGAATACCGGCAATGGTCGTGTTGAAATTGACTGCAGCCAGGTTGGAAACATCATAAGACAGTCCAGTCTGACGACCTTCCAGCATGTCTGAGCCCATAGATGTAACCAGCTTCTTGGTCGCATACATGGTTTCGCAGTCGACCAGATCGCCCGCAATCGCGGCAACCGAGCTACCCGCCTTTACTGCTGCAATCGCTTCAAAAGCTTCGTTCCAGCTCGCCGGAACCAGAGTGCCCTCACGCCGGACATAAGGCGTATCGAGACGGCGTCGCATCAAACCGTCTATCGCGTGACGGGTTTTATCGGTCGCCCATTCCTCGTTCACGTCATCGTTCTGACGCGGCAATGCTCGAAGCACTTCGCGCCCACGGCTATCGATACGGATATTCGTGCCAACACCGTCCATCACGTCGATACCCATCGTCTTGGTCAATTCCCATGGACGGGCTTCAAACGCATAGGGCTTGCTGGTCAGCGCACCAACCGGGCAAAGGTCGACAACATTACCGCTTAACTCACTATGCACCGCACGTTCTAGGTAGGAAGTGATTTCCATCGACTCCCCGCGATTGATAGCACCGATTTCTTCTACACCGGCCACTTCTTCTGCAAAACGGATACAGCGCGTACAGTGGATGCAGCGCGTCATCACTGTCTTGATCACAGGACCCATATATTTTTCGGTGACCGCACGCTTATTTTCCTGAAAACGCGAACGCCCCCGACCATAAGCTATAGACTGGTCCTGCAAATCACACTCACCGCCTTGGTCACAAATCGGACAATCAAGCGGATGGTTGATAAGCAGAAACTCCATCACCCCTTCACGGGCTTTTCTAACCATTTCCGTATCGGTACGTATTTCCTGACCATCTGCAGCGGGCAGCGCGCAGCTTGCCTGCGGTTTTGGCGGTCCGGGTTTCACTTCGACCAGACACATGCGGCAATTCCCCGCAATACTCAGCCCTTCATGATAGCAGAAACGCGGAATTTCCTTGCCTGCAAGCTCAGCAGCCTGAAGCACGGTTGCGCCCTGTGGCACTTCTACTTCGATGCCATCTACGGTGACTTTAGGCATTATTCCGCCGCCTCCAACACTTCTTTACTACCAGCATTTTCGCGAATCCGCTGTTCCATCTCAGGACGGAAGTGGCGGATCAGGCCTTGGATCGGCCATGCAGCAGCATCGCCAAATGCGCAAATCGTATGGCCTTCTACCTGTTTAGTGACCTGATACAGCGTATCTATGTCAGCAATGTCGGCACTGCCGTCGCGCATTTTTTCCATTACGCGCCACATCCAGCCTGTACCTTCGCGGCAGGGCGTGCACTGGCCGCAGCTTTCATGTTTGTAGAAATAGCTGATCCTTGAAATCGCGCGAACAATATCTGTGGACTTGTCCATCACGATAACCGCTGCGGTGCCAAGACCGGACCCCAGATCTTTCAACCCGTCAAAATCCATTGGCGCATCCATAATCTGCTCCGCCGGAACCAAAGGCACGGACGAGCCGCCCGGAATAACTGCGAGCAGATTGTCCCACCCGCCGGTAATACCGCCGCAATGTTTTTCAATCATATCCTTGAAAGGGATCGACATGGATTCTTCAAAGACAGCCGGTTTTTCAACATGGCCGGAAACCTGAAACAGCTTCGTGCCATGATTATTCTCGCGGCCAAAACTAGAGAACCACGAAGCGCCGCGCCGCAATATTGTGGGCACAACCGCGATCGATTCCACATTATTGACAGTCGTCGGGCAACCATAAAGTCCAGCGCCAGCAGGAAATGGTGGTTTCAGACGGGGCTGACCTTTTTTGCCTTCCAGGCTTTCCAGCATCGCGGTTTCTTCACCGCAAATATATGCACCGGCACCGCGGTGAATGAAGACATCAAAATCATAGCCCGATTTAGCCGCGTTCTTACCAATCAGACCTGCGTCATAGGCTTCCTTGACCGCCGCTTCCATGACCTTGGCTTCCAGAATATATTCGCCGCGAATATAAATATACGCCGCCCGTGCCCGCATAGCGAAACCGGCAATCAATGCCCCTTCGATGAGCTTATGGGGGTCATTCCGCAATATTTCGCGGTCTTTGCAGCTACCGGGTTCGGATTCATCGGCATTCACGACTAGGAAACTTGGCCGACCGTCAGGCGATTCTTTGGGCATGAAGGACCATTTCAAACCCGTCGGGAATCCTGCCCCGCCGCGTCCACGCAGTCCACTTTCCTTGATCTCGTTGATGATCTTGTCGTTGCCGAGCTTGATAAGATCAGCGGTTTTATCCCAATCACCGCGCTTTTGCGCAGCTTTCAGGTCCCACGACTGAAAGCCATGGACGTTGGTGAAAATCCGATCTTTGTCCTGGAGAAAGTCAAAGCCCATTATTTCTTACTCCTGCAGAGCATACGCACAGTCATCACCACTCATTCCGGTAATCGTGGTTGCTCTTGACCATTTCTTTCAGAACCACTGGACCGCCTTCTGGTTCGCTGGTCTTGCGGCCAATCTGCGAACCCGCAGGAACGGTTTTGCCTTCGGCAAGTTCTTCCAGAATGCGCGACATGATGTCGTAATCGAGGTCTTCGTAATTGTCGTCGTTGATCTGAACCACCGGAGCGTTAGCGCAGTTGCCGATACATTCAATCTCGGTCAGCGTGAACAGGCCGTCAGGTGTCGTCTTGCCCTTGGCCATACCCTTGTTCTTGCAAGCAGCAATAACATCATCACTACCGCGCAGCATACAGGGCGTTGTGCCGCAGACCTGCACATGAAATCGGCCAACGGGAGCGCGGTTATACATGGTGTAAAATGTCACGACCTCGTAAGCCCGCATATAGGGCATATCCAGATAATTGGCGACATATTCGATCACCGGAACCGGCAGCCAGCCCTGGGTTTTTGTTTCTTCGCCAACCTGGCGTTGGGCAATGTCAAGCAGAGCCATTACCGCAGAGCGCTGGCGCCCTTCCGGATATTTGGCAATCTGCCACTTCGCCAGCTTTTCATTTTCTGGAGTAAATTTGAAATTGCCCCATTTGGCACGAATTTCAATTTCATCAGGTGTGTTTGGAACTTCAGCCATCTAATTCACTTCTACTTCGCGCAGCAAGACGCGGTTCCCCGATTTCATTCCAAGGTTAAAAACGCCTATCATCGGTCACACTCCCCGAACACGACATCCATCGCGCCCAGAATAGCGGTAGCGTCTGCCAGCATATGTCCCTTGGTCATAAAATCCATCGCTTGCAAATGCGAGAAAGCGGTCGGGCGGATTTTACAGCGGTAGGGTTTATTGCTGCCATCGCTTACCAGATAAACGCCAAATTCGCCCTTGGGACTTTCGGTCGCGACATAGACCTCACCCGCAGGCACATGAAAGCCTTCGGTATAAAGTTTGAAATGATGGATCAGCGCTTCCATCGATTGTTTCATTTCACCGCGCTTGGGTGGAACCACCTTGCGGTCAGAACTGGAAACCGGTCCTTCGGGCATTTCGTTCAGACATTGGCGCATGATGCGTGCGGACTGGCGAACTTCCTCAACCCGGACCATGAACCGGTCGTAGCAATCGCCGCTTGTTCCCACAGGCACGTCAAATTCCATGCGGTCGTAAACGTCATAAGGCTGCGACTTGCGCAAATCCCATGCGATACCGCTGCCGCGGATCATCGGTCCGGAAAAGCCCCAACGCACTGCATCATCTTTAGTCACCGTGGCGACATCAACATTGCGCTGCTTGAAGATGCGGTTGTCAATGACAAGGCTAACAGCATCCTCGAACAAGGTCGGAAACTCGTCCAGCCAATCAGCCATATCGGTCAGCAATTTCAGCGGAACATCCTGATGGACGCCGCCGGGCCGATACCAGGCACTGTGCATCCGGGCACCGCTGGCACGCTCAAAAAACTCCAGACACTGTTCCCGGATTTCAAACAGCCACAAGTTCGGTGTCATAGCACCAACGTCCATGATGTGCGAACCAAGGTTCAGCATATGGTTGCAGATGCGTGTCAATTCCGCAAATAACACCCGCATATACTGTCCGCGCAATGGCACTTCGAGATCGAGCAATTTCTCGATCGCCAGCACATAGCTATATTCCATTGCGAGCGGCGAACAGTAATCAAGCCGGTCGAAATAGGGCAATGCCTGCAAATAGGTTTTATACTCGATCAGCTTTTCAGTGCCGCGGTGAAGCAAGCCAACATGTGGATCGACACGCTCGACAATCTCGCCGTCCAATTCCATCACTAGCCGAAGAACGCCGTGCGCCGCCGGGTGCTGGGGGCCGAAGTTGATCGTGTAATTCTGGATTTGCACATCACCGAATTCGGCATCCGCCTCATCAGTCAGATGCTCCATTTCCTCGAGATAATCAGCCATGGGCGATCTCCATCGATCCAAATCGTTCATGCGGGGCGAGCCAGGGAAATGTCATTTCTTGTCGCCTTCGTCGCCTTGCCCCTCGACCTTTTCATCGCCCGGCAGGATATAGTCAGCGCCCTCCCATGGTGACATAAAGTCAAAGGTACGGAAATCCTGGGCAAGCTTTACAGGTTCGTAAACCACGCGCTTGGCCTGTTCGGAATAGCGCATTTCCACATAACCGGTCAGCGGGAAATCCTTGCGGAAAGGATGGCCCTGAAAACCATAGTCGGTCAAAATCCGGCGCAAGTCGGGATTGCCATCAAACAGCACTCCGTACATGTCGAACACTTCTCGCTCCAGCCATCCGGCAACTTCCCAGATATGGGTAACCGTTGGCACTGGTGTGTTCTCATCGGTCGTCACTTTGATGCGAATACGGTGGTTTTTGGTCAGGCTTAACAGGTGATAACAAACCTCGAACCGTTCCTCGCGGTTAGGATAATCGACGCCGGCAATCTCGACCAGCTGTTGATATTCATGATCCACGCGAAGCTTGTCCATCACTTCGGGCAATGCCTCACGCTCTACCGTGATGCTGATTTCATCATAGGCTTCGATCGTATCGAGCACTACTGTGCCGAGCGATTTGGTGAGCGCAGCAACAACGCCTTCGTTGCTGGAAATTATGGGAGCATGGTTTGCCATATTAACGCTCTAATGTCCCTATCCGCCGGATTTTACGCTGCAATTGCATTACACCGTAAAGCAAGGCTTCTGCTGTCGGCGGGCAACCGGGCACATATATATCGACCGGCACGATCCGGTCACAGCCACGAACCACCGAATAGCTGTAATGATAATAACCACCACCATTGGCGCATGATCCCATCGAGATCACATATTTCGGTTCCGACATCTGGTCGTAAACCTTACGCAGAGCCGGTGCCATTTTGTTGCAAAGCGTTCCTGCAACAATCATCACGTCGGACTGGCGCGGACTTGCACGCGGAGCAGCGCCAAATCGTTCCATGTCATAACGCGGCATGTTAACATGGATCATTTCCACGGCGCAGCAGGCGAGACCAAAGGTCATCCACCAGAGCGAACCTGTGCGCGCCCATTGGAATAGCTCTTCGGTGGACGTGACAAGAAACCCCTTGTCATTCACTTCCGAATTCAGGTCTTTGAAAAACGTTTCATCTGGCTGCGTATGGGGCGCCATAGGCGTTCCATCCGCATTCAAGATGACGTTACTGCCGGTCTCTACTCCCAATCGAGCGCTCCCATTTTCCATTCATAAATAAAACCAACCGTCAGGATGACCAGAAAAACCATCATCGACGACCAGCCAATCCAGCCAATCTGCCCCAAGGACACAGCCCAAGGGTACAGGAAAGCTGCCTCAAGATCAAAAACGATGAACAATATGGCGACCAGATAGAAGCGCACATCAAACTGGCTACGCGAATCTTCGAAAGCCGGGAAACCACATTCATATTCGGAAAGCTTTTCCGGATGCGGATCATGTGTCCCCGTCAGCCGCGCCACGCCCATAGGCAGAAAAACAAACAGCGCAGACAAACCAAGAGCGACTGCTAGAAAAAGCAGTATCGGTGCATATTCGGATAAATCGACCACAATAGACTCGTTTCTCTAGATTTCTGGCCCGCTTTTAGGGGTAGGCTGCCCAAGCTGCAAGGCCAAATGGCTTGAATTTGGGGTATAAGCCATTGCAAAAATTATTACAGCAGCGACTTAGCAAGAATTTTGTGTAGCTTGCTATGCAATGCCTCGTTCGCGGCCAATATTTCGCGCTGTCCAATAGGTTGGTCGCCTCCGGTAAAATCGCTCACAAAGCCGCCTGCTTCGCGAACCATCAAAATACCGGCAGCCACATCCCAAACGTGAAGCCCCGCTTCCCAAAATCCGTCAAAACGACCCGCAGCCAGCCAGGCAAGGTCAAGCGACGCTGTGCCATTGCGGCGGATACCCGCCACTTGAGGCGCGACCGAACCAAAAATACGCGACCATTCGCCAAGTTCACTATGTCCCGCAGAAGGAATACCGGTGGAAATAAGCGCCTCCGACAAATCCCGTCGCGCAGATACCCGCAAGCGCTTGTCGCCCAGATAAGCACCCCTGTCCAATTCTGCCCACCAAGTCTGGTCTGAAACCGGCTCATAGATCAGGCCGCTGGTAATCTTTCCCCAGCCCTTTCCATCGAGTGAGCGTTCCTGCACCGCGATGGAAATCGCAAAATGCGGAATGCCGTGGAGAAAATTGGTCGAGCCGTCTAGCGGATCAATAATCCAGCGCGGCTTGCCTTCCTCGCCTTCGATCATGCCGCCTTCTTCCAGCACAAATCCCCAGCCCGGGCGCACTTTCAGCAGCTCGTCGTATAAAATACGTTCCGAACGCATGTCCGCTTTGGATACGAAATCGGAAGGACCTCGTTTAGACACCTGAAGATGCTCGATCTCACCAAAGTCGCGGCGTAGGCGTGACCCAGCTTTGCGTGCGGCCCGTTCCATGACGGTGATAAGAGCGGAATGTGCTGGCATGACTTAAAGCTTTCAGTATCAGATTCAGGGCAAACGGGGGACTTATTGCCCTTTACGACACTTTGCCGACATATTCGCGGGCATAAACGTCCACGATGATCCGGGTGCCGGCGGAAATAAAGGGCGGCACCATGACGCGCACACCATTGTCGAGAACCGCTGGTTTGTAGCTGGACGAAGCAGTCTGACCTTTGACAACCGCATCGGCTTCTACGATTTCGGCTTCAATCTGGTCAGGCAACTGAACAGAAATCGGCTTTTCTTCATAGAGTTCCAGCATCACGTCCATGCCGTCCTGCAAAAATTCGGCAGCATCGCCAAGCAGATCTGTGGGTAGAGTGATCTGTTCGTAATTTTCCTTGTCCATAAAGGTCAGCATTTCGCCATCAGCAAAGAGATATTGAAACTCTTTGGTGTCGAGACGAACTTTTTCAACCGTATCAGCACTGCGGAAACGCACATTTGTTTTGCGGCCGTCAACGAGATTCTTCATCTCCACCTGCATATAAGCACCGCCTTTACCAGGCTGTGTATGCTGAATTTTGGCGACCTTCCAAAGACCCTTTTCATAGTCCAGAATATTACCTGGACGAATATCTACACCGCTAATTTTCATGGGACATCTCGCTTTCGGAAATCTTGTGTTGCGGCCCTGTATAACGAGCGGAGAAGATAGGCAAGCGCAGCGAAGTTCCGAGATTATAATTTCATGACAGAAAAATATAACTTTTCTCTGCATGTTTATTTTTCTGCTGTCCTTTTCATACAATACCCCGCGTTCAAAAGAACGTATCAAACTGGCATGGAACAAGCAGACATTCTTGAAAATATTGGCCTTGAAAATATTGGCACCAAATCAGCAACCAGGGCGGAACCATTGGTTCCCCGTCCAAGGACTGCACATGCTGTTGATTTTCGTCCTGCCAAATCAGGCAAAGTCATTGCGGCTGGTCTGTTTGGTTATTCCATTCGCTATGGAAGGATACAATCTTTTGCCCCGATGACCGATTATATCAGGGAATTGGAGCAATTGCCAAATTTTACTCCGCCCTCGATCGAGCGGTTCGTGGCGCAATATGTCAAATCCAATATCGGCATCACGAGAAGTTCGTCCTGAACCCCATATGATCTCAATCAGCTTTGCGACAAAATTTCCGTAAAGCGCTCCACAGCATGTGCCGGACCTTTTGGATCATTCCAGACAGAACTGCTAACGGCCAGAAAGTCCGCACCCGCGTCTATCAGAGGTTGGCAGTTATCAGGCGTAATTCCACCAATTGCTACGCATGGAATTTCCATGATATTTGACCACCAGTGCAGTAGGTCGAAATCTGCCCGATATTGGGTTTCTTTAGTCTGCGTCGGGAAAAAGGCGCCGAAAGCAACATAGTTAGCACCGCCCTCCCCGGCTTCCATCGCAAGATGGCGGCTGTCATGGCAGGTAATACCAATCTGCGCCTGATCACCAAGCTGCGCGCGCGCATATTTCAGATCATCATCGCTCTGCCCCAGATGAACACCATCCGCTTCAAGTCGTTTTGCGAGAGCAACATCATCATTCACTATGAAAGCAACATCATGTTTGTCGCATATAGCTTTCAAAGGTTCGGCAAGGGCTGCGGCTTCATCCGCGCCAATATCCTTAACGCGGAACTGGAACGCGGCCACCGGCCCTGCCGCCAAAGCAAATTCCAACTGCTCCGGAAAGTTTCCTCCGACATCCAGCGGCGAAATCAGATATAGCTGGCAGGGCACAGTGTCAGTCACTTCAGCCCTTAACGGATGATGCCTGGTAGATCTGGTCGATGGCACCGGACAAGGACTGGTCAAATTCGGCATCGGTCATTTGATGGCGAAGGTCTTGTAGCAATGCGCGTGAGAAACTAGCGATCATACCGCGGTTCTTGGCGAGCAAATCACAAGCCTCATCGCGTGAAAAACCGCCGGAAAGCGCCACAACCCGTGCAACGCGTGGATGGTCAACCAGCGGAGCGTAAAGATCAGCTTCCACCGGGATAGACAGCTTCAGCATAACTTTGCGATCTTCGGGGAGCGCATCAAGCTGCTTCTTGATTTCGGCAAGCACGAGGGCGTCAGATTCCGCACGGTCTTCACTTTTAATGTTCACTTCCGGCTCGATGATCGGCATCAGGCCGTGATCCAGGATCTGATTTGCAACATCGAATTGTTGCTTCACAATCTCTGCAACACCCGTTGGCGATGCCTTGTTGATGACCGATCGCATTTTGGTGCCGAAAACACCTTTTGCCTTGGCCCTGTCCAGAAGCGCACCCAATTCCGGCATCGGTTTCATCATCTGAACGCCGTCGGCTTCGTCTTCCAGGCCCTTATCTACTTTCAGGAACGGCACGACGCCGCGTTCCCACAGCAACTCCGGAACCGGCTTCCCGTCCGCGTCGCCGTCCATGGTTTTTTCAAACAAGATGGCACCGATGATCTTGTCACCGTTAAAGCTGGGCGCAGTTACGATCCGGCTACGCATGCCGTGAATCAGGGCGAACATCTCATCATCGTTGGAATAGGCATCTTCGTTAACGCCGTAACCTTTAAGCGCTTTCGGCGTAGAGCCACCGCTCTGGTCAAGAGCCGCGATAAAACCAGGACCATTTTCGATTTTATCCATCATCTTCGGATCATGCATGAAACTACTTCCTTGATCTAATATGCTATTATTGTTGAATTTTAATTCTTACTACCGCCGCAAAGCTGCAACGCCGGGCAATTCCTTGCCTTCCATCCATTCGAGGAAAGCGCCGCCAGCTGTTGAAACAAAGCTGAAATCATCTGCCACTCCGGCATGATTGAGCGCAGCGACCGTATCGCCGCCGCCCGCTACTGATAGCAGGGAACCCTCTTTAGTCAAAGCCGCCGCCGTTTGCGCCAGTGCTACCGTCGCGCGGTCAAATGGTGGGGTTTCAAAAGCGCCCAAGGGACCGTTCCAGACTAGTGTTTTGCAGGTTTTCAAAACGTCGGACAAAGCTTCAACCGCTGCGGGTCCGATATCCAATATCATCTCGTCAGCCGCGACTTCATGCACATTCACAGTGCGGGTCGGCGGATTGGGCGCAAATTCTTTCGCCACAACAACATCATAGGGCAGATGCACGGTGCAATCGGCTTTGTCCGCGGCTTCCAGAATTTCATTGGCCGTGTCTGTCAGGTCATGTTCGCACAAGGATTTGCCAACATTTACGCCGCGCGCCGCCAGGAAAGTATTTGCCATGCCGCCGCCGATGATGAGGTGATCGACTTTCTCGACCATTTGCCGCAAAACGTCGAGCTTGCTGGAAACCTTTGCACCTCCTACAACCGCGACTACCGGATGTTCCGGTTCGCCCAGAGCCTTGTCCAGCGCGCTAAGCTCCCGCTCCATAGAACGTCCAGCATAGGCCGGGAGATAGTCAGCCAAACCCGCAGTTGTCACATGCGCGCGGTGAGCAGCGGAAAAGGCGTCATTAACGTAAAAATCGCCATAAGCCGCTATGGCTTTGGCCAGGTCGGGATCATTAGTTTCTTCACCCGGCGCAAACCGGCTGTTCTCGACCACAGAGATGCTGCCATTCGGCAAGGCGTCAATCAAATCCCCGGTGGGCATTTGCATGAAACCGACTTTGCGGCCAAGAACCTCCGCAAGCGGAGCGACCACGGGCTCCAACGAATATTTCAGATCCGCCTGCCCCTTTGGCCGCCCGAAATGGGCCAGCAACAATATTCTGGCACCGCGATCCGCCAGTTCGGTCACGGTCGGAATGACCGCTTCCAAACGCGTAACATCAGTAACCTTGCCATCCGACATTGGGACGTTGAGGTCGACCCGGACCAAACCGACTTTCCCGCTAACGTCGCCAATATCATCCAGTGTTTTGAAGTCGTTGCTAGCCATGTTTCAGAGCCTTTCTGCTTAAAGCAGCCCAGCCATCACGCCTGCGGTATCAAGCATACGGTTGGAGAAACCCCATTCGTTGTCATACCAGCTTACAACACGGACCAGCTTGCCATCCATCACTGTGGTTTCAAGGCTATCTACCGAAGAGCTGGCTGGTTGATGGTTGAAATCGCTCGATACCAGCGGCTTGGTTTCATAAACCATCACGCCTTTCATGGGTCCTTCAGCAGCGGCTTTCAGCGCATTGTTCACTTCTTCAACCGTGGTGTCGCGGCTTGGTGTGAAAACCAGATCGACCAGGCTGACATTGGGGGTCGGCACACGAACCGACGATCCGTCAAGCTTGCCATTCAGTTCCGGCAAGACCAGACCAACTGCACGGGCAGCGCCAGTGGTGGTCGGGATCATGTTCACCGCACCAGCGCGGGCACGGCGCATGTCACTGTGCATCTGGTCCAGGATGCGCTGGTCATTGGTGTAGCTGTGAATTGTTGTCATAAAGCCGCGCTCAATACCAACCGCGTCGTTCAGAACCTTCGCAACCGGTGCCAGACAGTTTGTCGTGCAAGATGCGTTGGAAACGATGATATCCTCTGCCGTCAAAACATCATGATTGACGCCGTAAACCACTGTTTTATCAACATTTTTGGCAGGAGCCGAAATCAGCACCCGCTTTGCGCCAGCATTGATGTGCGGCTGTGACTGCTCTTTCGACTGGAAAAATCCGGTGCATTCCAGAACAATATCAATGCCCATTTCACCATGGGGCAAGTTGCCCGGATCACGTTCCGATGTAACAGCAATTTTCTTGCCATTGACCGAGATGCTGTTGCCGTCGGCGGTGACTTCACCGGGGAAACGGCCGTGAACACTATCATATCCAAACAAAAGCGCATTTGCCTCTGCGTCAGCAAGATCGTTAATGGCTACCAGCTCCAGACCACAGTCCGGGCGCTCAAGGATCGCGCGAGCGACGAGCCGGCCGATACGGCCAAATCCGTTAATTGCTACTTTTGTCATGAATGTTGCTCCTTTGATTTCCAGATTATAGCCATTATCAGCCTAATTTCGCTAGGATTTGCGGTGTAATTTTGTCAGCGGTCAGCCCGAAATAATCAAACAGATCATCAATCGGACCGGAAGCTCCGAAACAGTCTATACCAAAGCGCAGACCATTTAGTCCCGTATAGCGCTCCCATCCAAATGTCGTTCCTGCTTCAATGGAAACCCGCAATATATCATCTGTGCCAAATAGCTGTGATTTATATTCATCTGATTGAGCATCGAACAATTCGCTGCACGGCATGGAAACCACATCCGCGCCGACGCCCTTTGCTTCTAGCTGAGCAGCGACATCCATGGCCAGCGATACTTCCGAACCCGTCGCGATCAGGACAACACGTTTGTCATTCTCGGCCGGTTTCACCGAATAAGCGCCCTTCTCACAAAGGTTCTCGCTGACGTCATCACGCAGCGGCGGCAAGTTCTGACGGGTCAAAGCAAGAGTTGATGGTCCATCCGAACGCTTGAGCGCAATCGCCCAGCATTCAGCTGTCTCGATCGCATCGGCTGGCCGGAAAACATGCATGTTTGGCATTGCACGCAGGCTTTGAAGATGCTCGATCGGCTGATGGGTAGGCCCGTCTTCGCCCAGTCCAATACTGTCATGGGTCATCACATAAACAGTGCGCACGTTCTGGATGGCCGACAGGCGCATCGCACCGCGACAATAGTCGCTAAACACCATGAATGTGCCGCCATAAGGAATGATGCCGCCGTGCAGCGCCATGCCATTCATCGCTGCAGCCATGCCGAATTCGCGGATGCCATAATAGATATAGCGTCCGGAATAATCATCCTTTGTCAAAGGCTTGGTTGAATCTGTTTTGGTATTGTTTGAGCCGGTAAGGTCCGCGCTGCCGCCAACCATTTCCGGCAAGGCAGCGGTAATCGCGCCAAGTGCCATTTCGGATGCTTTGCGTGTTGCTACCTTTGGTGGGTTAGCAGCCAAGCCGTTGAGATAATCCTGCATCGCACCGTCATCAGGCAAAGCGCCAGACATACGGCGTTCAAATTCAGCCTTGTCGCCATGGCCTTCTAGCCGTTTGTTCCATGCTTCATGCGCCGATGCGCCCTTTTCGCCCAGAGCCAGCCATGCTGCACGCACATCGTCGGGAATGACAAAAGGTTCATGTTCCCAACCCAGCGCAGCGCGCGTTCCTGCAATTTCCTCATCGCCCAAAGGCGCACCGTGGGTTGCAGACGTGCCCTGCTTGGTCGGGGCACCATAGCCAATGACTGTTTTACAGGCGATCAGAGAAGGCCGCGGATCGGCTTCGGCCTCTTTCAGCGCCTTGCGAATATCGTCAAAATCATGCCCGTCGCAGGAAACAACATGCCAACCCGAAGCACGGTAGCGCGCAGGAACATCCTCGCTCGTCGATAATTCCGTGCCGCCGTCAATGGTTATGCCATTATCATCCCACAGAACATTAAGCCGCCCCAGACCAAGATGCCCGGCAAGTCCCACTGCTTCATGGTTGATTGCTTCCATCAAACAGCCGTCGCCAGCGATAACCCAGGTCTTGTGGTCTACCAGGTCATCATCGAATTGTGCGTTCAAATGTCGCTCGGCAATCGCCATACCGACCGCCATTGCAAAGCCCTGTCCCAATGGTCCGGTGGTGGCCTCTACGCCTTCCAGTTTGAAGTTTTCGGGATGCCCAGCACAAGGCGATGAGATTTGTCTAAAATCCTTGATGTCCTGAAGCGTCGGCCGCTCATACCCCGTAAGATGCAACAATGAATAGATCAGCATCGATCCATGACCCGCAGAGAGGACGAACCGGTCACGGTCAGCCCATTTTGGTGCCTTGGGATCAAATTTCAGGAATTCGCTAAACAATATGGTCGCAACATCTGCCATACCCATTGGCATTCCCGGGTGACCGCTATTCGCCGCTTGCACCGCATCCATGGAAAGTGCGCGAATGGCGTTTGCTATAGTTTTTTCGGAAATATTTTCGGAAACAGCCATGTTCTTCGGAACCCCTAACAATGATCAGGTGATGACAACGGCGAACTTATAAAATCAACCGAGTCGCCAATTTGACACACCCTTTGATAGTCTGCGCCCATATCGTCAAGGCTCCGCTTCATCGATCTCTTGTTTACGAGGCCGCGTTAGATTGATACCAACCAGACATAAAAACTTATATGTCGGAACCAAGTCATGGAAAACGAACGAGTGATCCTAGCGATCGGCCGCATAGAGCGGGCGCTTAGTCGCATTGAATCAGCCAATCAGGCAATGGCCAATAGACAGCCTGATCTCCTGAAAGATGTGGAATTGGAAAAACGCCACGCCGCCCTGAAAAATGAAATGAAACAGGCTATTCACACCATTGATGGGCTAATCGCCCGGCAAGAGCGCTGATATGGCACAGGTAAAACTGGAAATCGGCGGACGGTCCTTCGTGGTGAGCTGTCAGGATGGCGAGGAAGAACATCTCGGTAAACTGGGCGCGATGGTCGATGCGAAATCGAGAGAAACCGGTGATCCGGCAAGATTAACAGAAAGCCGTATGCTGCTGTTTACATTGCTTTTACTTGCGGACGAGCTTCATGCTGTAAAAACTGTGAAGGGTAACGAGCCAGCTAAGCAAGCAGCAATCCCGGCACCTGGCAAAGCGGAGCAATCGAAAGCTGCCGAAGATGAGCGCACGCTTCTGGCGTTGGAAAAGCTTGCTGAACGTATAGAGACATTCGCGAATAGCCTTGAGCAAAGTAGCAATCATCCCTAAATAGAGATGGACGGGCACTGCCTGGTACGAGCTAGAAGCGAATATCCCTGAGGCGATATAACAACATAGGGAGCTGTCCCTGCCCGGATTGCGGACTTTTTGGAAGTCGGGTCCGATGCATATGGCGCCCACCTGACGTAATAGGCGTCAGAGGATTTTCCGGCAAACGGCCATGGCGGTCCCGTCACCCTATTAGAAGCTCGTCACAATTCTAAAAAGAAAGTCATCTGTTTGAATAGCTTATCGGACGAGAAAAAGACTCTGCGTAAAGAGTACCGGCGGCGACGCGATAGCTTTTACAGTCAACTGGATCCGGCGACAAAGGGCCTGGCTTTTCGCAGACCGCCCTCTCCACTGGCGAAGCTTATCGAACAGAGCAGAATCATCGCAATTTATAGCGCGACCGGTTCAGAAGCGCCGACGACACGGCTGATTGAATTTCTGATTGAATCCGGAAAGACAGTTTGTTTTCCGGCTGTTGTTGGCGAGACAGAGCTTGCATTCAGACAGGTCGATAGTCTCGACCTGTTGGTAGCAGGATATCGGGATATCGCCGAACCCGGCGCCACCTGCCCTGCCGTAGCTCCTGATCTCATCATTGCCCCCATGGTGGCATTTGACCGCTCACTGGGAAGGCTCGGTCAGGGCGGCGGCCATTATGACCGGGCATTTGAAAAGCATCCCGAAGCAACCCGGATAGGACTGGCCTGGTCTGTGCAGGAAGCCGATCATATTCCGATGCAGCCTCATGACTTGCCATTGGATATGATCGTCACAGAATCCGAGATAATTCAGAAAGCAGATTCATGAATCCGGAATCAGACGAACAGATCCCTTACAATCCTCCGGGCGCGCCCAGTTGGCGCAAGCCGTTCGGCATGATTCTTATGCTGGTCCTGATCATGCTTTGGTGCGGAATTGTCGTGACGATGATGGACTGGATCAGCGGCCTGAACTTCTGGCTGCAACTGCCGATCTATATTTTTGCGGGAATAATCTGGATATTCCCCATCAAGCCGCTTTTACTATGGATGAATACGGGAAAATTCCGTTCCTGAACCGCCAATCCCCTTAAAAACAAGGGAAGTGGCGCGAGTGACGGGACTTGAACCCGCGACCTCCGGCGTGACAGGCCGGCGCTCTAACCAACTGAGCTACACCC
>JADMKQ010000102.1 GCA_015478735.1 Sphingorhabdus sp.
ACCAATCTGGACTTCGACAACATCTGTCACGCCATTTGTGTGACACATTTCAAGTTCGGATGCTTTCATCCGCCGTGAAGCGTTGGCAATATCCGGGGTATTCGCCCCTACACCCGCACAGAACAGTTTCATTCCGCCGCCAGTGCCGGTTGATTCCAGAATTGGTGAAGTATTGGTACCGCCTGCACTAAATTTTTCGGCTACCGCCTTCGCGAATGGGAATACGGTTGAAGAACCTACGATTCGGATTTCGTTACGCGCACCACCTTGTCCGCCGCCGGCCTGATCCTGACATGCGGCCAAAGCAAGTGTAGATACCGCCAAAAGTGCGATTTTCTTAAGCATTACTAGAGTTCCCCTGTTGTGGAGTTTCAAAAATCAGGTCAAGAATCGGATGTGATTACCAACCGTTTGACCCGCATCTAAAAGTCCGCAATGTCCTTATGATTACATATTTGTGACAGTAATATTACAGTCGTCCCGTCATGCTCCCCATTCCGCAGCGTATGTGCGCGGAACATGACAGCTTTATTTAATAACGGGCAGAAAAATGGAGACGGTTGTGCCAACGCCTTTCTTGCTGGTAATTTCCATCCTTCCGCCATGGCGTTCCGTTATATGCTTTACAATCGCCAGGCCCAGGCCCGTTCCCCCGATGGATTTGCTGCGACCCTTATCGACACGGTAAAAACGCTCGGTGAGGCGATGGAGATGTTCTGTAGCAATGCCTTCGCCCTTATCGGAAACCGACAGTCGCAGCATGGAATCATCGCGATTGGGTTCTACCGCGATTGTTACAGGTGTTCCCGGCCGCCCGTATTTAAAAGCATTGGTGACAAGATTGTGAAGTAACTGGGAAAGCTGCGCATAGTCGCCCTGGATCACCGGTAGACCTTTGGGGGCAGAAATGATGAAATCACCTTCTTCCTTGTTACGGCCACTCAGAAATACATCCTTCACGTCTGCTATCAGATTCGCGATATTGACCGGTTCTGATGGCAACTGGTGCTTTTCCGCTTCGATACGTGACAGAGACATCAGGTCTTCGACCAGACGCTGCATGCGATCTGCTTCCTGATACATGATCTTCAAAAATCTGGCCCGCGTTTCGTCGTCTTTCCCGGCTTCGGGATTTTCCAAGGTCTCGATAAACCCTTTTACCGCAGCTAGCGGTGTTCGCAGTTCATGACTTGCATTGGCCACGAAATCTGTCCGCATCCGTTCGGCGGCGTAATGGCTGCTCTGGTCGGAAAGCTGGACGAGCTTCAAACCGTCCGTCAGCGTATGAATACGCAATTCCCAACGCTGACCGGGGCTGCCGACACCAACCAGCAATATGGGTTTACCGGTATGTTTCGCATTCGGATTGGCAAGACGATCGGCAGCAGCAGGGTGACGAATGGCAATACGCACATCCTCCCCGATAATATGGTTACCCAGAAAATTCTTCGCCGCAGGATTCGCAGTCGCCACTTTGGCATTGCGTATAATCAATATCGGATCTGAAATCGGATCAATAATTTGTTGATAAGCTTCAGCTTTTCCGTGATCGAATATCTTTTGTCTTTCGCGTTCGATCACGCTCAAATCGGGTGGTTGAGGCTCGCGATCTGACAACGCAATGATGACGAGGGCCAGAACGCTGAAGGCTGTCACGATGACAACCTTTAACAAGAGCGCCGAAATTTGTGTCGCGAGAACTGCACCCGCGACGATCAAGAGGATAGCAATTACCAGACGAAGGGGGGAAATAGAGTTCATATTCACCAATGCGATAGAATCCGATCACCATGTCTATGCGGATTTACGCGCTAACAGCAATGACATTGTTGCTTTTGTTCCGTCTCTTTTGCCCGTTAAGCAGTTCCGCCGATTTGTCCCGTTTATGGACGATGGGCAAAGAAGGGGACTGTTTACTCGTATTTAATCGTTTTCCCCTTTAAGAACGCAAGTTAGAGGAAGTTTATGCGCCATGACTGACAAGTCGAATCTTGACCAAGAACCATCGGACAATTTGGATGCTGGCGAAAGTACAGCGATTGTAACGCGCCGCCGCGCCTTGATGATGGGTGCAGTGACTGCTTCAGCAGTTATCAGCATAAAGCCCGCTTTGGCGCAAACCGCTGGCTCTGTGCTTAACTGCGAGATTCCTGTTCCGGGCAATCACGCTGAGGGTGGTTATATAGGCGCAGATGGCAGGATCGTGCCGCCAGACACGCCGGGCGCATTTCCGCCTGCGGGCCGCCATTTCACCGGCGAAGAAGTAAAGCGCGCCATGAATGGCCGCTCTTTACCGGGAACATCCTATGACCAGTCAAAAGCCTATGTGAATTATATTCGGCGCTTACAGTCGGGACAAAGCGGCTTTACCTGTTACGCATCGCTTCAAATGCCGCGATAGCCGATTTGCCGGTTTTTGGTTACCGGACCAAAGGCTTATTAACATTTCCTTGTTAGCACACCGCACATGAGCCAGCTTTATCGCGCCGCGCCCCTTGATGGGCTGATCTTGCATCCGCTGGACAGCATGACCCTGATTTTCCAGAAAGCATCGGGGATTACGCATATAGTTGCCGATCCTGTGCCTGCGATATTGGAGAGCATGGAGACAGAAAGCGTAACTGCGGATGAGGTCGCACGGCGATTGTCCAACAGCTATGATCTGGAGGAGAGCGGCGATATAGTCGATATCGTGTTGGCACGCCTAGTGGAGCTCTGTGCGCTCGGACTGGTTGAGCAGGTCTAGGGTAGATGGCGGGCCTCCATCATCTCCATTTAACCGTTGGACCGGCGCGTTTTCGCGTGGCTTCATCGTGGCGAAAGCCTTTGGACCTGTTGGCGGAGCTCTATAAGGATTATCCTGTATCGCAGGACGGCTATGCCGATTTTACGGTCCGGTTAGAGCCTGAGAAACCGTGGCGGCGCTATATCCGTCCGTCCGTTCATATTTCCGGAGATTACTGGCTGCCCGATGCGGCTCCCTTGCCGCTGGAGCAGAGCCTGTTAGCGGCGGAAATGGGGATGAACCTGCAAATGGCACTGGGATGGCGAAGGCACCTGTTACTCCATGCCAGCACGGTAGAAAAAGATGGCAAGGCTTTGCTGATGACCGGTCTTTCGGGCTCCGGCAAGTCGACCTTATCCGCGATGCTAGCGGAAAAGGGCTGGCGGTTCATGGGCGATGAATTTGCCTTGCTGAACCCCGATACATTGATGGTGCACAGCTTTCCGCGTCTGATTAGCCTGAAGAATCAGGCGATCACGGCCATGGAAGCGATTGTGCCTGAAAACCGTTTCGGGCCGATGATGAAAGGAACGCCCAAAGGGGATATTCGCCATATAATTCCGCCCATAGATGCCGTGCAGAAAATGTCGGACACCGCGCGGCCGGCATTGCTCCTGTTTCCGCGATTTGGCTATGAGCCTGCTTTGCGGGATATGGGAAAGAGCGAAATTTTCGTGCGTTTGACTCAGGCATCGACCAATTATGTAGCGCTGGGCGAAAAGGGATTTCGCGCGCTCACACAATTTGTCGATACCGTCCCCGCAAAAGCCATTGATTATCAATCGGGCGAACAGGCGGAAGAGATGATCGAGAGACTTTGGAGTCAGCTTCCATGATGCGAAATGCTGCACCCTTGGTGAATGCGCTGCGAGAGCCGGAAAGCGTTTTGTCATTGGACGGGGAAGGGTGGACTGAGCTTGTCAGCATGGCACGAGCTGAACAGCTTATCGGGAGCCTGGCACACCGTTTGGCTGATATTGCCGTTCCGGGTCAGGTTATGCCGGTTCTGAAAGATGCGATAGAAGCCACTGATCTAGCAGGATTACAGGCTCTGTGG
>JADMKQ010000103.1 GCA_015478735.1 Sphingorhabdus sp.
GAAGACAGTCTCGCCCTGTGCATCTACCAGCTTGAAGGCATGGACGCCGTTGCCATCCATTGTCCGGTAAGACGCGGGCGTGCCAAGGTTGGTCCAGACCTGGGTGATCATGTTCGTCGCTTCCGGCGTTGCCGAGAAGAAGTCGAAGAAACGGTTCGGATCCTGCTTGTTGAGGATGGGATCGGGCTTCAGCGAGTGAATCATGTCGGGGAACTGGATCGCGTCGCGGATAAAGAAGATCGGCAGATTGTTGCCGACCAGATCCCAGTTGCCCTGATCGGTGTAGAATTTCGTTGCGAATCCGTGCGGGTCGCGCGCAAATTCAGGACTGTCTTTGCCGTGAATGACGGTCGAGAAGCGGACGAAAACGGGAGTCTCCTTACCGGAAGCGAAAAGCGAGGCTTTGGTAATATCCGAAATATCGGCAGTCGCCTTGAAAACGCCGAGAGCGCCGGTACCGCGAGCATGAACAACCCGTTCCGGCACACGTTCACGATCGAAACGGGCAAGCTTCTCGATCAGGTGCGCATCCTCCAGCAGCACCGGACCCATATCGCCAGCTGCCTTGGAATGGCGGTTCTCGCCGATGGGCGCGCCGTTATCCCGGGTGAACTGCGGTGCCGGGCCGGATGCAAGACCCGCGCGCGGTGGTGCCTCGCCGGGCGCGATCGGTGCCGCGCCGGTTTGCATACGCGACGCAGCCGAAACGGCTTTCTCGCTGACGGTTTGTGCCTGAACGACGAACGGGAGCGCAGTACTGCCTGCCAACATCAACGCGGCCCGCATCACATTCACGGAAGAACTTATTTTCATTTTTTACCCCATTAACCCTGCCTACCGGGCAGCGGACGGGCACCGCAATCGTTCGCGGGCAATTACAAACTGCCCATTTTCAGTCTCAAGTTGAAACACATTTATTGGTTCAGAGATATTAACTTCTTCGATGATTGTAGAGAATTAAATCGAATTTTACTTTCAGTCATAGCGCTGAGCTCGGCTAGCTGCTGACTGTGGGTATGTTCCTACTAAGCAAGCTTTCGACAAAAATTCGGCCGGTAGCGGAATGTCGGCTATTCTACTTTTAGGGAAATTGCTGCCATTCAATCAAGAATTTGGCGACGGTCCGGCGTAACACGCCAGATCGTGTTGGAAAGGTCGTCGGCAATGATCAAAGCGCCGCGCGGATCCACCGTCACGCCCACCGGCCTCCCCCGGGTTTTGCCGTCGTCGCTCCGGAACCCGGTGACGAAGTCGATCGGCGGGCCGTCGACGGGGCGGCCCGCGTTGAACGGGACAAAGATAACCTTGTAGCCGGCCGGCGGATTGCGGTTCCAGCTCCCATGCTCGCCGACGAACAGGCCGTCGGCGAACCGGGCGCCCATCGCCGGCGCGGAGAAAGACAGACCAAGTGTTGCAACATGCGATCCGACGGCGTAATCGGGACGGATTGCCGAGGCGACCTTTTGCGGATTTTGTGGACGCACGCGCGTGTCAACATTCTGGCCCCAATAGCTGTAGGGCCAGCCATAGAATGCGCCCTCGCGCACAGAGGTGACATAGTCGGGAACGAGGTTCGGTCCGATTTCGTCGCGCTCGTTCACCGAAGCCCAGAGCTGGCCTGTGCCAGGCTGGATGGTGAGCGCGGTTGGATTACGGAGACCCGTGGCATAAACTCTGTGGGCGCCCGTCTGCGCGTCCACCTGCCACACCATCGCCCGATCGGCTTCGGCCGCCAATCCGCGTTCGGTGATATTGCTGTTGGATCCGATCCCGACATAGAGAAAGCGTCCGTCGGGGCTGGCGGTCAGCGACTTGGTCCAATGATGGTTGATAACCGATGGCAAGTCGGTGATTTTGACCGGTGGCCCACCGGCCTGTATCTGGCCGTCCTGATAGTCAAACCGCACCAGGGAATCCTGATTGGCGACGTAGAGATAGTCGCCTATCAGCGCCAGCCCATAGGGTGCGTTGAGATTGTCGGCAAAGACCGTTCGTCCTTCATAGACGCCGTCGCCATCGCTGTCCCGGAGCAAGGTCAGGCGATTGCCACTTTTGACAGAGCTTGTTCCCTGCGCCTTGATGAATCCGGCGACGATGTCCTTTGGCGTCAGTTTCGCCGCACTGCCACCTTTGCCCTCGGCAACCAGAATGTCGCCATTAGGAAGCACGAGAGTCTGGCGCGGGATCAGCAGGTCGGTGGCAATGGCGGTGATCGTATAGCCTTGCGGAACACTGGGGCGCTCATTGCCCCATGCCGCGGGCTTCGCGATTTCCATCGTGGGCAGAAGGCCGCGATGGGGGTCGGGAAGCTTGGGATCCGGCCCCTGTTGCACCGAATCGGGGGCGCTTCCGCAGGCGGCCAGAAGTGCGATGCAGGGAAGCAATAGGGACCGTTTCATTTTGCGCCTCCGACACGAAGGCTGGAAAATCCGAGCCCCGTCGCCGCGATCGCGAGCATGGCGACGATCGCCGAAAGGATGAGCGCCGCCGGCATGCTTGCCCAAGCGTCCTTTGCGTGAACCAGCGCGTCGATGAAACCCAGAACGCAGACAAGAAGCAGAAGGAGAAAATAGAGGATCGACATCGGCCCGCGCCGACCGGGCCGGAACAGTTCGATCAGCGCCCAGAGCAGCGCAATACCCCCGAATACCAAGCCGCCAGGGATCAACCAGAAAGCGAAATTCTTCCACTGTACCTGATAGCTTTGATAATAAGCGATGTCGCTGAACAGCGCGCCCAGGAACAGAGGAACTGTTCCGGCCAGCAGGACCGCATGAAGCGGGTGGAGCGGAGCCAGAGCTTTCCAGTCTGGATTTTCAGCCATTCTCGCATTCCTCCTTGCTGCTGGGCGAACCAAATCACGCACGCACAATCATGGCCGAAGACCAGTTCAACCTAGCATAATCGAAAATGCTGGGAAAGTGCATTGATTGGGGATGGAAGCAGCGCGGCCCTTCAACTCCGCCAAATGCCGGTGCGCCTTGGCCAGGGCGCGTAGAACAGCCGGCGTTTCTTCCAGTCCCGGCGGGGGTAAATCAGGAATGGCATAGGCCGGCTTCAGCATGGAGTCCCCCCTAATGAAACTTTATGTGTAAAACTTTATGCCGGTTATTTTGTATATCGCTTGAGATACGTAAAGAAAATAGATCGCCTGAACGCCTCTCGATACGGGTAACCTGCACTGAACCTGCCTCTGCCACGCGTAAGTCTCGTCCGCTCCGGGATCAGCAGAATCTCGAAATACCCATAGCCTACCGCCCGCCGTCCGCGGGTTCGGTCCTCGGAGACTTTCGTACACCTAACGGCGCCCGAAACCCTTCACGAAAGCGGAGAGTCCAGTTTCCAACGAAAATAACAGGATAGCGGACAGAGTTCTAATGGATCGTAGGCAAACAAGGGGATGTTCACGCTGCGCTCTACATTTGCGTTGCGCGCAGTGACTCGCTCGTTTGCGCAACCTTTCTCCTTTCAATACGTAGATGACGAACAACGAGAGGATATTTGAATGTTACGCTATGCCATTATATTTCTTGTGATTGCCGTGGTTGCTGCACTTCTTGGTTTCGGTGGAATTGCTGGCGCTTCAGCCGGAATTGCAAAAATTATCTTTTATATATTTCTTATATTATTTGCCATTGGCCTAATTTCCCATCTGATGCGCCGAACCTGACGGGATGTGGATTTGAGAAATAGAAAAGCTGGCATGAGTTCGGCTAGCGAGAGAATTACGACTCATCTGCGCAATTATGCCTTGGCAATTAGTTAATCCATGGACGCCGAAGCCAAGCGTATAACACCGCCAAAATGGCGGACGCGTCG
>JADMKQ010000104.1 GCA_015478735.1 Sphingorhabdus sp.
GGTCTGCAACGGCCGGATGAAGGCTCGATCGAGGTATTCGGCGAACCGCTGCTCGACCGTTCGGTGGAAGAAACAATGGACGTCCGCAAACGCTGGGGCGTGCTGTTTCAGGGCGGTGCGCTGTTTTCCACGCTGACAGTGGCAGAAAATGTCATGGTTCCGATCCGCGAATATTATCCCAAGATGGACCGTAGTTTCCGCCGTGAAGTGGCAAGATACAAAGTCTGCCTTTCCGGCTTGCCGCCTGAAGCCTCGCCCAAATATCCTTCCGAGCTATCGGGCGGAATGAGAAAACGGGCGGGCATTGCGCGCGCGCTGGCGCTGGACCCCGAACTGCTGTTTCTTGACGAGCCTACCGCAGGGCTTGATCCGGTAGGTGCCGCTGCCGTGGATGAACTGACGCAGGAATTGCAACAAACATTGGGGCTGACCGTTTTCCTGATTACGCATGATCTGGATACGCTTCATACCATTTGCGACCGCGTCGCCGTGCTGGCGGAAAAGCGCGTGATTGCGGTCGGAACCATACCGGAGCTATTGGCACTCGACCATCCGTGGATACAGGAATATTTCAACGGACCACGCGGCAGAACAGCGGCCACCGCGGCGAAAAAAGTAGCGGAGGCAAAATGAAAATACGGTTTCAGGATAGAGACTTGTTGCAGGGGCCACCAGTGCTGGCCATAAAGGTGAAATAATGGAGACACGATCCAATCATGTTCTGGTGGGTACGATTACCCTGATCCTGCTTGCGCTGGTCGGTGCATTTCTGATCTGGATCGTGCGCTTTGGTGACGGCCCGACCAGGCAATATGACATATTCTTCTCGCAAGCTGTCGGCGGTCTTTCCAAAGGGACAGGCGTTACCTTTGCCGGGGTTCCGTCCGGGCAGGTGCTGGATGTGGAACTGTGGAAAAAGGACCCGAATTTCGTTCGGGTGCGTATCGAAGTCAGCGAAGAAACACCGATTTTGCAGGGCACGACCGCTACCGTTCAAAGCATCAGCTTTACCGCTCCGCCGAATATCCAGCTTGATGGTGCGGTCAAAGGTGCTCCGCCTATCGAGGAACTGGGACCGGAAGGTGTGCCGGTTATCCCGACCAAACCGGGGGCATTAGGCGAATTGCTCAACAGTGCGCCGCTGGTAGTAGAAAGACTGGCAACCCTGACTGACCGGTTGACCCTTTTGCTGTCTGACAAAAACCAACAGTCGATCGAGGGCATTTTGAAAAATACCGAGAGCATGACCGGCACCTTGGCGCAGCAAGCACCGAAGCTGGAACAGTTGCTGCAAGAATCAACGATTACCATCCGCAATGCTGGTATAGCGGCGGAAAAACTGGCGTCCGTCGCGGATAATACCAATCAGCTATTGGACAATAATGGCGAACCTTTGGCGAAAAACCTGACCAAGACGCTGGCTGCTGCGGAGCAAAGCATGGCCGCACTCGCAATGGTGCTGGACGACGCACGGCCGGGAGTACGCCAGTTCGGGGAACGGACGTTGCCGGAAATCGATCAACTGGTTCAGGATATGCAGGCGCTGACCAGATCACTGACATCGGTGAGCGAGCGGCTGGATGAAGGCGGGGCCGGTTCCTTGCTATCCGCACCCACACTGCCAGATTATAAACCGGGCAAGTAGAGGAACCCGAAATGAAACAACGTGGCGCAAAGACCATATTGGGTAAGGCAAAATCTTTCGGATTGCTGGCCGGAGCATTGGCCAGTGTGAGCGTTCTTGGCGCCTGCGTCAGCTTTGGCGGTGCAGAGCCGCCGCCGTTTCTGCTATCCCTGACACCTACGACTCAGGTTGATGCCGGCGTTGCCCATAGCGGGCCGCGCGATGACGCACTGGTCATCCGGATGCTTACCACACCGCAGAAACTGAACAATCTGCGCGTGCCTGTGCAGACAAGCGGCACCGGAATTGCTTATCTGAAAGATGCGACCTGGGTGGATAAGCCGGCGCGGCTGTTTGAAGAGCTTCTGGGCGAAACTATCTCTGCCAAAAATGGCCGGCTGGTCCTGACCCAGATGCAGGCGAGGGGCAGGGCGGATACCTATTTGTCGGGAGAGCTGGTTAATTTCGGGCTGGATGGGCCAAGCCTGACGGTCATAGTGACTTATGACGCCGTGAAAGTGCGATCAAACCAACCGATCGAGAAACGCCGCTTTGAAGCGCGCGAAACCGTGGGTGCGGCGCAAGCTGGTCCTGTGGGTGAGGCTTTGAACCGGGCGGCGAACAAAGTGGCTCTGGAGGTTGCGGACTGGGTTGAGTGAGGGCCAGCCGCCCCGAACTGCTTAATCCGAAAACCCTTCCGGTTGTGGCCATTCCAGTGAGGTCGCGGCCATGACCCGGAACAAGCTACCCATTTCCTCCGAATTGGTCAGCCGGTGATGCGCGGCGCGAACAGCATCGGCTTTGGTCGGGCTGGCCAGCGCCAGTTTTGCGGCTCGTTGGTCAATGCCCATGGTCTTCAGCCACTGTCCCTGTTCCGCCGGTCCGTGAACGGATAAGAGCCGGCTTCTGGCAATATTGGCGAGGCTATGGAAATTGACATGGGCGGTAAGATCGGCAGTGCCAGGGCTGTCAAACGGGCTGACTGGCTTGTGGTTTTTGACGGCTTGCAAGGTGCTGCCTGTCCCCGGACGATCATAGCCATAGTCGATAATCAATATCACGCCGCCCTGTTTGGCTACCCGGCCCGAAAGCTGTTCCAGAAGGGCTGCGCTGGCGGGAGAAGTTTCCAATATCGTGCCGTTGGGAAATCCGCCGGTTGCCCGTGAAACAGGATCGTCCGCTTCGCGGTCATCAGTCACCATTACAAATTTGCCCACTTCATGTGTCACCATCTGACGGCGCAGGCCCTGCGGTGTCACGACAAATTGCTCAATCGGCAAGGCGTCAAAAAATTCATTGGCGACGATCATTAACGGGCCATCGTCGGGCAGGCTTTCAACCGTGTCATGCCACGTTGCACCGGGATGAAGGGCCGCCTGTTTAGCTCTTAACGCAGGGCTGGCTTCGACAAAATGGATATCCGGATCATAGCCAAAGCGCGTCATCGTGCGTAGCGCATCAGAGGCAAGCGTGCCGCGGCCAGGACCCAGCTCAACATAATGGGCATCACCCGGCTTGCCTTTGCGCAGCCACAGGTCCGATAGCCATATACCGATCAGTTCCCCGAACATCTGGCTGATTTCTGGTGCGGTCACAAAATCGCCCTGCTCGCCAAACGGGTCTTTGGCGGAATAATAAGCGGCATTGGCGATGCCCATATATTCGCTGAGCGCTATCGGGCCTTCCCGCCCGATCTTTTCAGCAAGTATCCAGGCTGTCGCCGATCCGTTTTCAGGCAATGGTTTTGTCTCCGGCTATCGGCTCTACACGGACCCGGCGGCCTTTTGACGTAAGCACAAGGTAGATACCCAGCAAGAGCATAGGCACGGTCAAAGTCTGCCCCATGGTGAGGCCCCAGCTCAGATTTTCGAGGCCTTGGTCCGGCTGACGGAAAAACTCGACCGTGAAGCGGCTCAGCCCGTAAACCAGCAACCCGGTGCCGACCAATTTGCCGGGGTGATAGCGTGCTTCGGTTTTCCAGAATAGCAGCGACGTGATGATGAGATAAAGGATGCCCTCCAAGCCTGCTTCATAAAGCTGGCTGGGGTGGCGAGCGACTTCACCGCCCATCGGAAAGATGATCGCCCACGGCACATCGGTGGCGCGGCCCCACAGTTCACCATTGACGAAATTGGCTAGGCGGCCAAAGAATAATCCGAACGGAACAACACAGGCAATATAGTCACAAATACGCAGGAAACTCAGCTTCTCCTTGCGTGAAATATACCAGATGGCGAGAACAACACCGATCACACCGCCATGAAGCGACATGCCGCCATTCCACACTTTGAAAATATCGACCGGATTTTCAAGGATGCCCGGTTGATAGAAAAAAACATAGCCCAAACGCCCGCCGAGAATGATCCCCAGCGTCGCGTAAAAAATCATGTCATCGGCATGGCGCCGCGCCATGGGAGCACCGGGCTGGGCAATCAGCTTGGTGAGATACCAGTAACCGATCAATATGCCGGCCAGATAGGCAAGCGAATACCATTTTAGCTGGAAAAAACCGAGATCCAGCGCGGTGGGGGAAAGGCCCAGTTCCTCGAACCGGGTGAATTGCGCTGCATTTGCAAGAATAATATCAATCAACTCTTTTCCCCATTCGGTTTCATCGCCATATAGTTATCGGCATATAACGGGAAATTCTCCGATACCAAGAGAGAAACCCGTTTGTATTAACGGGAGAAGCTTGGAATGACATCGCAATTAGATGCTATAATAGACAATACAGTTCAAATGATGACTCAACCGGGGCAGTTGCTGGAACTGGACTATGTTCGCAAATTTGGCGTCGATTTACCGGTTTTTAAAAATGCGCCTGACAATCTTTCAGACTTTTATGCCTTTTTCTGTAATCAGCATAAAGACACGGAATTTCTGGTCGATGGCGACGTTCGCCTGACTTACGGCGAAGCCTATGCCGCTGCACGCGTGCTGGCGGGTGGATTGGTCGGCGGCCACGGCGTGAAAAAGGGCGACCGCATCGGTATTGCCGCGCGCAATTCGGCCAACTGGATCATCCTTGACATGGCGATCACCATGGCTGGCGGAATCTCCACCAAATTAAACGGATGGTGGCAAGGCAATGAACTTGCCGACGGCATCGAAGAAGTGGGCTGCTCAATCGTTTTTGTCGATAAAAAGCGCGGTGCTCGCCTAGTCGAATCGGGCCGTGATCACGGATCGGAGCTGATTTTCTTTGACCATGGTAAGGCGCCGCTGGAAGGGTTGAAAGCCTGTCTGGAAAAGGGCGGCGATGCCGAGACACCGTTGCCGCAAATGGGACCGGAGGACAATGCGACAATCCTGTTTACATCTGGATCAACCGGTCGAAGCAAAGGCGCTTATTCGGAACATCGCGCCGTGGTGCAGGGGGCAATGAGCTACGTTGGCGCTTTTGCCGTGGTGGCCCATCTGATGGAAAAAGCCGGAACCTTGCCATCGCTTCAGCCGAGCGCGCTGGTCGTCATCCCGCTATTCCATGTCACCGCTGCCGTGCCATTGGTTCTGACCAGCTTTGCCATTGGCCGCAAACTGGTGATAATGAAGAAATGGGATGCGGAAGAGGCGATGCGCCTGATCGAAAAGGAAAAGATCACCTATTTCGTTGGTGTTCCGCTGATGAGTATGGAGATTTTTTCTCACCCCAAACTGGCGGATTATGACCTCAGCAGCTGTGTCACCATGGCGGCTGGCGGCGCGCCAAGGCCGGTGGATCATGTCACGCGGATCAAGGAAAAAATGGCTAATGGCTTTCCGGTAATCGGCTACGGCCTAACCGAAACCAATGGCGTTGGATGTTCCAACCAGAATGAGAATTACCTTGCCAAACCGGGCAGCACAGGCCGCGCGACGCCGCCGATTGTTGATGTCGCCATTTTTGACGATGACGGTAACAAGCTACCGCAAGGGGAGCGCGGAGAGGTTTGTATTCGCACGTCCGCCAATTTCTCCGGTTATTGGAATAATGAACAGGCGACCAAAGACGCCTTTACCAAAGACGGTTATTTCAAGTCGGGTGATATCGGATATCTCGATGAGGCAGGTTATCTTTACATTGTAGATCGCAAGAAAGAGATCATTATCCGCGGCGGCGAAAATATTAGCTGTCAGGAAGTGGAAGCCGCCATTTATGGCCATACATCTGTTTCAGAGGCTTCTGTGTTCGGGGTTCCGGATGAACGCTATGGTGAAGTTCCGGCGCTGGTCTATAATGTGAAAGACGGTGAAACATTGTCGCCGGACGAATTGCTGGATTTCTTGAAAGACAAGCTGGCACCATTTAAAATGCCGGTGCATATCTGGCAATATGATGAACCGTTACCCAAGTTGGGGACTGCCAAAATCGCGAAAATTGACCTGATTAAAAAGCATCGGAAAATGTTAGTCGGAGCCGGATGAATATAAACACGAAAATACCGAAACCTGCGAAAGCCCCAGAAAAACGGATTGTTCGCCAACGGGATGTCATAGATCGGCGCAAGCTGTGGGAAGAGATTGAAGCGTTGATCGCAGCGGATGGTATTTCCAAAGCGCGGCCCGGAATATTATTATTACTGCAAGAGGCGCTGGCCAATGGCCGGGCAGAGATCAGCCGACGTTTGATTGAAAAGCCGTCTGCCGGACATGAAGCGGCGGCGGCGCAATCTTTTCTGATCGATCAACTGATGCGGATCATCCACGATCTGGCTGTCGGACACCAATATCCGGTCAATAATCCCTCATCCAGTGAACGTATCGCCGTGCTGGCAGTAGGTGGTTATGGCCGCGGGGAAATGGCACCACATAGCGATGTCGATATTGCATTTCTTACCCCCTATAAGCGAACCGGCTGGACCGAGCAGGCGATTGAAGCCATGCTCTATTGGCTTTGGGATCTGGGCCTCAAAGTAGGGCAGAGCAGCCGCTCGGTCGACGAGATGGTGCGGATGGCCAACGAAGATCTCAGCATTCGCACGGCATTGCTTGAGTCGCGCTATATCTGGGGCGATACCGATCTTTATGACGAAGCGAAGATGCGTTTTTTCAGCGATGTGGTTACAGGAACCGACCGCACCTTTGTCTCCGAAAAACTTGCCGAGCGCGATGCGCGTCATGTCCGCATGGGGGATAGCCGCTATGTCGTCGAGCCCAATGTCAAGGAAGGTAAGGGCGGTTTGCGCGATCTGCAAACGCTCTATTGGATCGGCAAATATATCCACCGGGTCGCAGCCGCAGAAGAACTGGTTGATGTCGGCCTGTTAACGGCTGACGAGTTTAAACGCTTCCGCAAGGCCGCTAACTTCTTATGGGCCGTGCGCTGTCACATGCACGACATGACGGGCCGGGCAGAGGATCGTTTGACATTCGACTTGCAGCCGGGTGTGGCGGAGCGGATGCGCTTTGCAGATCGGCCGGGCAAGTCGGCTGTGGAACGATTCATGCAATATTATTTCCTGAACGCCAAAGTGGTCGGCAACCTGACCGGGGTGTTTCTGGCCCATCTTGATGAAACCCATAATGCCGGGGTGCGGCGCTTCATCCCCAATATTACGCGGCGGCCAAAAAAGCTGAAAGGCTTTACGCTTGATCGCGGACGGCTGGCTTTGCCGGATGAGAATTTTTTTGAAGAAGACCCGGTCCGGCTGATCGAGATATTCCATCTGGCGGACATACACGAGCTGGAAATCCATCCGCTTGCAATGCGCGCGGCGCGCCGGGATGCAAAGCTGATTACCAACAAGGTGCGCCGGAGCAAACGCGCAAATGCATTGTTCCTTGATATATTATGTTCTCCGCGTGATCCCGAACTTGTCTTGCGTTGGATGAACGAAGCGTCAATTTTCGGACGCTTCATTCCCGATTTTGGCCGGGTCGTCGCGCAGATGCAATTTGATATGTATCACCATTATACGGTCGATGAGCATAGCATCAGAGCCATCGGCCTGCTCGCGCGTATCGGTAATGGCGAACTGGAAGAAGACCATCCAAACTCGACCGAAACGATCAATAAGCTGAAAAACCGCAGAGTGCTGTTCGTGGCGACGTTGCTACACGATATTGCCAAGGGACGGGGCGGCGATCACAGCGTCCTAGGCGCAGAAGTGGCTATGAAGCTATGTCCTCGGCTGGGACTAAAACCTTATGAGACGGAGCTAGTGGCATGGCTGGTGCGGCATCATCTGTTGATGTCGGCAATGGCATTCAAACGGGACTTGTCGGATTATAAAACCATTCAGGATTTTGTCAGCCAGGTGAAGAGCATCGAACGTCTTCGCTTGTTAACGGTGCTGACAGTGGTGGACATCCGCGCGGTCGGGCCGGGTATATGGAATAGCTGGAAAAGGCAATTGCTGACCGACCTGTTTGAAGCGGCACAGGAAATGCTTCTGCTTGGTCACAAACAGCGCGGTCGCAAGGAACGGATCGCTGCGAAAAAAAGTGCTTTGAAAGAGGCGCTGGATATTTCGGACGAGCGTTTTGAGGATATCACCAACCGGCTGACCGACCCTTACTGGATAGCGGAACCCGACGATGTGATCGCGCATAATGCCCAGCTGATGTTGAGCGCAGGTGATGCAGGTGACGAGCGTAGCCTGACTATATCGACCGTGGCTTATCCGGAACGCGGAGCGACGCTGGTGACGATTTTTGCATCGGACCATGCCGGGCTATTCTACCGGATCGCAGGCGGTATCCACGTCGCGGGCGGCAATATTATCGATGCGCGTATTCATACTACGCGCGATGGCATGGCGCTGGATAACTTTCTGGTCCAGGATCAGCACGGCCAGCCCTTTGCCGAGGAGCGGCAACTCGAACGGCTGAAAAAAGCTGTTGAAGATGCGCTTGCCAACCGTTCAAAATTGGCGACCAAGCTGGAGGCCCGGCCACTGGCCCATTCACGGGCGGAAGCGTTTACGATTGTCCCCAACGCGATGGTCGATAATGATGCCTCCAACCGGTTCACCGTTATTGAAGTGACAGCGCGGGATCGTCCGGCTTTGCTAAACGCGCTGGCCCATTCGCTGTTTGAATCGAAAGTCACCGTGCACAGCGCCCATATCGCTACCTATGGTGAGCGCGCTGTTCATACATTCTATGTGACTGATTTGCTGGGCGGAAAGATCGAGGGCAAGGTCAGGATTAGCAATTTGAAGAAGAATCTCGTCAACGCCGCTTCGCACGGTTATTCTGAGAAATCCGCTGCTTAGCCCAGTTTGTCCTTAAGCGCCGCCAGCGCCCCAAATGGTCCGGCTTCTTCCTCGCTTTTCAGGCCGCGTTTTTCCGCAACGCTGTCGGCTTCAGGTCCGCGTGGATAAGGATCGAGCGCCAGATAGAGCGTTTGCGCTATGGCTTCACCAAGGTCGATGCGGGCATTTTCATATTCGATTATGTCGCAATCTTCGGCTTCCAGCTCGATTTCTTCCTCGGCAGGAGGATTATCGGATTTTTCGACAAAGATAATGTCAAACTCTTCCGCTACCTTGACGGGAAAGGGCTGTCCGCTGATCGCGCAATTCTGGTGCAGGTCAGACCGGATGGAGCCTGTGAAGCTGATCTTATGCTCTTTGGCTTCCAGCCGGTAATCTGCGCTTAGTGATTCTATTGAGGGCAAATCAAAACGCTTCGCCAGAGCCTCGCGCTGGCTGTCATCGGCGGTAATATTACCAGTAAGAGCTGCCCCGCCAATCTCGGATAGCTTGATGATTTTGGATAGTTCAGGGGATGGGAGCGGCTGTGTTTCACTCATGATTCAACCTTTGCGATATTTCCGGCAAGCACATCTTTCGTGGTCATTTCCGATAAGTGATGGTGCAGATCAGTGAAGTTTTTGACGGAATGTTCGAGCGCAGCCGCGTCCGGCGCATTGCCGCGATACAGATTGCGGGTCATGGCTTCTTCGATATCGCCATTGCCGCTTAGCGCATTGCGGTAAGCACCGAGCCGCCCGCCCAATGCGCTCATCATCTCGCCCACACGCTTGCCGACGATCATGTCGCCTATGCCAATCTGGCGCAATTGCCCGTCCATATCCTTGACAAAAAGTTCGGTGAGCCAGGCAATTTCCTGCCTTGCATCATCATCCTGTTCCAGTCGGATCAGTACCAGGCAGAGCATAGCTGCGATCATATCAAAGCGGCCATCCAGAGTATCGGGGACCGAACCCTGTTCATACCAGTCGACCCGCCGTCCCTGTGCGATCACTGCGTTGTAAAGCGGCTGCATGACATGATTGGGATCTTTGCGTCCCAGCAGGTCGTTCAAAAATGACATTAACTACAAACTCCGGCTTTTGCCTCGACTTTGGTTGCGAAAGCGGCCGACTTGCGGCGCCTTATGTTAAGACTACATACAGGGGATATTGATATTTGTAACGCGAGATGCAATGGGCCTTACCATAAGCGGGTAAAAAACTGCTATAGTGATCGAAATCGTCTGATTCTGCGGAGCATATTTTACCGCAAAGACCATGGGCGGCCGTTTTGGAGAATAGAGTTGATGCGTAGCCGATTGAAAATGCACCTGGTCATAACGGGTTTGGTCGCCAGCGGACTGGCACTGTCCGGTTGTTCGCAGGTTAAAGGGCATCAGGGTTATATTTCCGATCCTGTCCTCACCAATGCTGTTCTTCCCGGCGTCGATAATCGCCAATCGGTTGAAGCTTCGCTGGGCCGACCAACATTTACCGGACAATTTGACGATAATATCTGGTATTATTATGCACGCGATACAAAGCAATATGCGTTTAACTCGCCGACGCCCCGGGACCAGATGGTTATGCGTGTGACATTTGATGAAGCCGGTAATGTGACAGCGGTTGATCGCACGGGACTGGAAAAGGTCGCAAGCGTCAGCCCAAGCGGTGACAAAACCCCGACATTGGGACGCGACCGTTCTTTCTTTGAAGAGCTGTTCGGCAATATCGGCGCTGTTGGTGCTCCGGGTGCCCAAGGTCCAAGCAACGATCCAACCCGGCCGTAATAGCGCTTAGCTAATCATCTATTTCCTTGAATTAAATGATCCCTGTCAGCCCACTGCCGGTCAAAGGACGGGCATAGGGCTGACAGAATCTTTGTTCCTTACTGGACGCTCGCTTATTTAGCGATGCCGCTTGCAGCCAGAACAGCCAGTGTCACTAGCTCGGACGCGGTTGAGGCCATGGTTGCAATCTGCACCGATTTCTTGAGACCCACCAGCATCGGTCCGATCATCGCATCACCGCCCAGTTCGCGAAGCAGTTTCGCAGACAGGTTCGCCGATTGCAGGCCGGGCATGACGAGAACATTCGCCGGACCGGACAAGCGGTTGAAAGGATAATTTTCCATCAACTTGCGGTTCAGCGCCACATCGGGTGCCATTTCGCCTTCATATTCAAAATTGACCCGGCGGCTGTTCAGTACGGAAACAGCTTCGCGGATATTCTCCAGCCAACGGCCGGCAGGATTGCCGAATGTCGAATAGCTGAGGAATGCCACGCGCGGTTCGTGGCCCATTTTCCGGGCAACGGCGGCGGTCTGTTCGGCAATGTCAGCCAATTCTTCGGGAGAGGGACGCTCGTTGACGGTCGTATCGGCCATGAACACTGTGTGGCTTTGCCCGATCATTACGTGGATACCGAAGGATGTACGTCCCGGCTCCATGTCGATGACTTTGGCAATATCCTTGAATGTCTGTGAATAGGGCCGGGTAACGCCGGTAATCATCGCGTCCCCCTGGTCCAGCGCGAGCAAGGCAGAGCCAAAGATATTTCGGTCCTGATTGACCATGCGTTTGATGTCGCGTTTCATATGGCCTTTGCGGTGCAAACGCTCATAAAGCATATTGACCATATCGGGCACTAACGGACTGTTACGCGAGTTATGAATCTCGAAACTGTCCGGATCGCTTACGCCCAGTTCTTTAAGCTTTGCACGCACCTGATCGTCGCGGCCGACGAGTACCGGTGTGCCATATCCGCCATCCTGAAACTGGATTGCGGCGCGCAGCACGACGGTTTCTTCGGCTTCCGCAAAGATTACCCGTTTAGGGGATAGGCGGCATGCTTCATAAGCTTGCGTCAGGGTCGATGTTGTGGGGTTCAACCTTGCTTTCAAACTTTGTGAATAGCTATCAAGATCCTCAATCGGCTTCTGCGCAACGCCGCTGTCCATAGCCGCCTTGGCAACGGCGACGGATACGACTTCCATCAAACGCGGATCAAACGGCGCGGGAATGATATAATCAACACCAAAGCTCGGTGCCTGGCCTCCATAGGCCAGAGCTACTTCCTCGGGAACCTGTTCGCGGGCCAGTTGTGCAATCGCATTGGCGGCAGCGACTTTCATTTCGTCATTAATCCGTGTGGCCTGCACATCTAAAGCTCCGCGGAAAATGAACGGGAAGCCAAGCACGTTATTGACCTGGTTCGGATAATCGGACCTGCCGGTCGCAATAATCGCATCGGGCCGTGCAGCTTTGGCATCTGGTGGGCTGATTTCTGGGTCAGGATTTGCCATGGCAAAGATAATTGGCTGATCCGCCATATCTCTCACCATGGAAGATTTAAGTGCTCCAGCCGCTGACAGGCCCAAAAATACATCGGCACCTTTTAGTGCTTCGGTCAGGTCGCGCGCTTCGGTGTCGACTGCGTGAGCAGATTTCCATTGGTCAACATTATCGCGGCCGCGATAGATGACGCCTTTGCGGTCACACATGATAAGATTATCGTGCGGAAGACCCATTACTTTGAGGAGAGACGCACAGGCTATAGCCGCTGCACCGGCGCCGTTAACGACGACTCTTATATCCTTAATATCACGATTGGTCAGGAGACAGGCATTAATAACCCCTGCAGCGGCAATAATGGCTGTGCCGTGCTGGTCGTCGTGGAAGACAGGAATATTCATCCGGTCACGCAATGTCTGTTCAATGATGAAGCAGGCAGGCGCGCCAATATCTTCAAGATTGATACCGCCGAAACTGGGTTCCATCAGTTGGACGGCGTTGATGAAAGCATCCGTATCTTCGGTGTCGAGTTCCAGATCAATCGCATCGACATCGGCAAACCGTTTGAACAATACGGCCTTGCCTTCCATCACCGGCTTGGCAGCGAGAGCGCCGAGATTGCCGAGTCCAAGAATTGCTGTGCCATTGGTGATGACTGCGACGAGGTTGCCTTTGGCGGTATATTCATAAGCTTTGGCAGGATCTTCTGCGATCGCGCGAACGGGAACAGCCACACCGGGCGAATAAGCTAAACTCAAATCGCGCTGGGTGGCCATGGGTTTGGAAGCGACAATCTCGATTTTGCCGGGACGGCCGTGGGAGTGGAATAACAGGGCTTCGCGCTCAGAAAATTCTACGTTACTGTCGTTCTTGTCAGCCAAATTATATCTCCGTGCTCATAATTCCTGCATCCCGTGCCAAGGTGATGCGTGTCCCGGCGCTTGCCTACTCTGAAATATAGGCATTGGGCAAGGGCTACTATAAGCCGATTTGGACTGAGAGAAACCATATCAAAGCAGGATAAGGTTGAGATAAGAAAAGGCGGCTCTTTTATGTGCTGTCATAGTTCGCTATCGCTTCGTCCATGTCCATAAAAGTTCAGCCTCGAAAATCGGAAAAAACAGATGCTGAGTCCAGTGCCTCGCCAAAACTGACGCCGATGATGGAGCAATATTTCGCGCTGAAAGAAAAGGCGCATGATTGCCTTCTTTTTTATAGAATGGGCGACTTTTTCGAGCTGTTTTATGATGATGCAAAGCTGGCATCTGCGGCGCTCGATATTGCGCTGACCACGCGCGGCAAAAATGCAGGCGAAGCGATACCGATGTGCGGTGTTCCGGTGCATGCGGCGGAAAGCTATCTGGCGAAATTGATTCGCGCCGGTTTCAAGGTCGCGATTGCAGAGCAGACGGAAACCCCTGCAGAAGCAAAAGCGCGCGGCGGGTATAAGGCGCTGGTTGCCAGAGACATCATCCGCTTTGTGACTGCTGGAACGCTAACCGAAGATACGCTGCTTGATGCGCGGTCGGATAATATGCTGGTCGCGGTTGCAGAGGTGCAGGGGCAGATTGGGATTGCGGCGGCGGATATATCGACGGGTGATTTTGAACTGCTGCATATCGCGGGTGGACATGGAGCGAATGGAGTCGATAACGCACTTTGTGAAAGTGGATCCAACACGGGAGCCCTGACCGCTGAACTGGCGCGAATCTGCCCTTCCGAGGCCGTTTGTAGCCCCGCGCTGGATGGGCATGTGGCGGGGGCGACCGTGTGGCCGAAAGAAGATTTCGACAGCCAGAAAGCGGAACGCAAGCTCAAAGCTTTATTCGGTGTTTCGACGCTTGACGGTTTCGGCCATTTCTCGCGCAGCGAGCTGGCGGCGGCAGGCGGGCTGATCGCCTATATCGAGCATACAGCCCAGGGCGATACGCCTTTCCTGAAACCCCCGGTCCAGCGTCATGCCGGTGAATATCTCTTGATCGACGGAGCGACGCGGGCCAGCCTTGAGATAGAGCGGACCATGGCCGGTGAGCGCGCAGGCAGCTTGCTCGGCACGATTGACCGCACGGTGACGCCCGGCGGCGCGCGCCAGCTTGGCCGCGATTTGGCCGGGCCGTTATTTGACGAGGCAAAGATCAATTTGCGCCTGGGCACTGTCCAGTGGTTTCACGATGCCCCCGCTATTCGTGAGTCTGTGCGCGATGCGCTGAAAGCCATGCCGGATATCAGCCGCGCCTTGGGCCGGATTTCTGCGGGGCGGGGCAGCCCGCGAGACCTCGGCCAGATACGCGACGGGCTTTGCGGTGCGCGGATTTTGCGCGAACGGCTGACGCTTGATACGGGCCTTGGCGGCGCGCTGCCCGATTTGATGAATATATTGCTCCCCGCGCTTGATGGCCATGGCGCTATCGTCGATTTGCTGACCCGCGCGCTGGTCGAAACGCCGCCGACGGATATGACGAACGGCGGCTATATCGCGGCGGGCTATGATGCCGCGCTGGACGAGCTGCGTAGCGCCGGTTCCGATGGCCGCAAATCGATTGCGAAGCTGGAGGCCCGCTACCGCGAGGCAACGGGTATTAACACGCTGAAAATCAAGCATAATGCGGTGCTGGGCTATTTTGTGGAAGTTCCCGCGCGCCATGGTGACAGCCTGATGGCAGAACATTCCGGCTTCACCCATCGACAGACTTTGGCGGGTGTTGTGCGGTTTAACTCGACCGAGCTTCACGATGAAGCGGTGCGCGTAACGCAGGCGGGCGCACATGCCCTTGCGGCGGAAGCGGCGCATTTCGAAGAGCTGATCGAACAGGTTTTGACGCGCAAGGATGCCATTGCGCTAAGCGCCGATGCGCTGGCACGGATTGATGTGTCGGCGGCATTGGCGGAGCGCGCAGCCGAGGGTCAATGGAGCCGCCCCGAATTTACCGGCGGCAATGTGCTGGAGATCAGGGACGGGCGGCATCCGGTGGTGGAGGCGGCGCTTGGCGCGAAGGGCGATCCGTTTGTTGCCAATGATTGCGCGCTTTCCAATGACGAGCGTCTGTGGCTGGTTTCCGGCCCGAATATGGGCGGTAAATCGACCTTTTTGCGCCAGAACGCGCTGATCGTTATCCTTGCGCAGGCGGGCAGCTTTGTTCCCGCCACGTCGGCGCGGCTCAGTCTGGTGGACCGCCTGTTCAGCCGGGTCGGGGCGTCCGACAATCTGGCGCAGGGACGATCGACCTTCATGGTCGAAATGGTAGAGACTGCCACGATTTTAAGCCAGGCGACGGACAAGAGCTTTGTCATTCTGGATGAAGTGGGGCGCGGCACATCGACCTATGATGGTCTGGCACTGGCCTGGGCCGTGGTCGAGGCAGTGCATGAAACCAACCGCTGCCGGTGCCTGTTCGCAACCCATTATCATGAGCTGACCCGGCTGGCGGACCGGCTTGATGCCATGTCCTTGCACCATGTCAGGGCGCGCGAATGGAAAGGCGATCTGGTGCTGCTGCACGAGCTTGCCAAAGGTCCGGCGGATCGCAGCTATGGCCTGGCGGTGGCAAAGCTGGCGGGAATACCGAAACCTGTGCTAAAACGCGCCAAGTCGGTGCTCGATAAACTGGAAGCGGGCAAGGCGGAAACTGGCGGTCTGGCCGCTGGACTAGGCGACTTGCCTTTATTCGCGGCCAGCCTTACGGTCGAGGAAGAGAAAACCGACAAGCTGCGCGACGCTTTGCGAGAACTGGATGTGGATGCCCTTAGCCCACGCGACGCACTCGATCAGCTTTATGCCTTGAAATCGGCGCTGGAGCAGGAGGAATAGATGAACCGTTGGATCATAATCATAATAGCGGCGCTGGTTCTGGCCGGAGGCGCCTATTTCTATACCACGCGCAGCGCCAATGCCGAACCGTTGGAAGTGGGCGCGGCTGCCCCTGATTTCCAGGCGACCGGCGCGCTGGCGGGGGAACAATTCAGTTTCCGCCTGTCCGACAAGCTTAAAGAAGGTCCGGTGGTGCTCTATTTCTTTCCCAAGGCCTTTACCGAAGGATGCACTATCGAAGCCAATATGTTTGCCGAAGCAACCGCCGATTTTGAAGCGGCAGGGGCGACTGTTATCGGCATGTCGGGCGACGATGTGGAAACATTGACCAAGTTCTCGATCGAGGAATGCCGCGACAAATTCGCTGTTGCCCGCGCTGATAGCAAGGTGATGGACGGATATCATGTGCGAATGGTGCCCAAGCTGTCCATGACCAACCGGACAAGCTATGTCATTGACCAGAATGGTAAAATCGTTCTGGCCCATAGTGCGGGAGAACCGAAGGGCCATGTGACGCTGACACTGGAAAAAGTGCAGCAACTGGCCCGCGCAAAGGCCGCTGCTCCGCCTGAGAGTTGAGTGGGTATTTCGGGAGGCGTTTTCGACACAAGCTCGATCATATATTTTCGTCATCCTGAACTTGTTTCAGGATCTCGCGAAGTAGTGCGTTTCCTATTAGATCCTGAAACTAGTTCAGGATGACGATGCAGGGGGTAGGTTGAGGGATTGGGTTTCACGCTAATAGCTACTCTTATTCATCCCCCAAACCACCCGAAAATCCATAAAGGGCTTGCATTTGCCGTAAAGCTGGATTGAAAGACGGCATGACCGACAAATCACAGAAACAAACCGCAAATCACGCGCCCGACCCGGCTATGCTGGCCAAGGCTGAAACGCTTACCGAGGCTTTGCCTTATTTGCAGCGCTATGCGGGCAAGACTTTTGTCGTGAAATATGGCGGGCACGCGATGGGCGATCCCGCGCTGGCGCGCAATTTTGCCGAGGATGTTGTGCTGTTGAAAGCGGTCGGCATCAACCCGGTGGTGGTGCATGGCGGCGGCCCGCAAATTGGGGCTATGCTGGAACGTGTCGGGGTCGAAAGTAAATTTGTCGATGGCCTGCGGGTGACGACCAAGGAAACGGCCGAGATTGCCGAAATGGTGCTGTCCGGCGCGATCAACAAGGAACTGGTGAGCTGGATCGAGCAGGCTGGCGGCAGCGCGATCGGTATATCGGGCAAGGATGGCGGCTTTGTCAAAGCGGTCAAATTGCGCCGCACCGCCCGCGATCCCGATAGCAATATCGAGCGGATTATCGACCTTGGTTTTGTAGGCGAACCTCACAAGGTGAACCGCAGCATCGTTGATACGATTTCCTCGGCCGGGATGATTCCGGTCATTGCCCCCATCGGGGTTGGTGAGGATGGCCATACCTATAATATCAACGCCGATACGATGGCAGGCGCAGTGGCGGCGGCGCTACGGGCATCGCGCCTGTTCTTGCTGACCGATGTCGCGGGTGTGCTCGACAAAAATGGTGAGCTGCTCACCGACCTTAACCCCGCGGATATCCGTCGGCTTCAGGGCGATGGCACGATTTCCGGCGGGATGATTCCAAAGCTGGAAACCTGTGTCGATGCAGTGGTGAAGGGTGTCGATGCGGCTGTCGTGCTGGATGGCCGCGTGCCCCATGCGATGCTGCTCGAAATATTCACCAGCAAGGGGGCAGGGACGCTGATCCGGGATGATTTTGAAACGGTTGATTAATTGCCGAACTGTATTATATAAATGATACACTAACTTTTCGTAGAGATTGCTTGGCATTGCGCGCCACTATCGTTTAGTGACCAACACGAAATAAAGAGGTTCCGGGTCCATGTTTTTTGCCTTGTTTCAGATTATCGATATCCTGCTTACGGTCGCGATCACCGTCATTATCGTGCAAGCGATTATGAGCTGGTTGCTCGCATTCAATGTTATCAATCTGCAAAATGATATTGTTCGCGCGCTGTGGACAACGCTCGATGCGCTCACGACACCGATATATGCACCGATCCGGCGGATTATGCCCGATTTCGGGGCGATTGACCTGACGCCGATGGTGGTGATTATCGGGATCATCATCTTGCAGGACGCGATCCTGCCGCCGCTGCGTGCTGCTCTGATCCCCGTTTTATGAGTTCAGCAGATATGAGCAAACACACCGCAAAAATAATTGACGGCAAGGCTTTTGCTGCCGGACTTCGCGAGCGGATAAAAGACGCCGTGCCGCATTTTCAGCAGCAAACAGGCCGCGTTCCCGGTCTGGCCGTGGTCCTGGTGGGCGAAGACCCTGCAAGCCAGGTCTATGTGGCGTCCAAGCATAAAGCGACCATCGCGGCTGGTATGGAAAGTTTTGAACATCGCCTGCCTGCCGATACCGCGCAGGAAGATCTGATCGCTCTGGTTGATAAACTGAACGCCGATGATGCGGTGGATGGCATATTGGTGCAATTGCCGCTGCCTGGTCATCTTGATGAAAAAGCGGTGGTCATGGCTATTGACCCTGACAAGGATGTCGATGGTCTGCATGTTATCAATGCCGGTCGGCTGGCCAATGGCGAAGAGGCTTTGACCCCCTGCACGCCGCTGGGCAGCCTGATGCTGCTCAAGGACGAACTGGGCGACCTTACGGGCATGAATGCGGTGGTTGTCGGTCGATCGATCCTTGTGGGCAAGCCGATGGCGCAGTTGTTACTGGCTGAAAACTGCACCGTCACCATCGCGCATAGCCGCACGCGTGACTTGCCGGATGTGGTGCGCGGGGCCGATATTGTTGTCGCCGCCGTTGGGCGGGCCGAAATGGTGAAGGGCGGCTGGCTGAAAGACGGCGCGGTGGTCATCGATGTCGGGATAAACCGGCTAGCTCCCGAAGCTGGCGCGGAAAAGGGCCGCCTTGTAGGCGACGTTGCGACTGCCGAAGCCATGGATCATGTCCGTGCGATCACTCCGGTTCCCGGCGGGGTTGGGCCAATGACCATAGCTGTGCTATTGCGCAATACGCTGGTCGCCGCATCTTCTCGTGCAGGCATTGCCAAGCCCGAAGGATTATAATGAAACAGCTTTTGGCCGCGCTTGCTATAGGATCGCTTCTGACAGGATGCGCAAGTAGCAACGTGTCCAGCGACCGGGAGCGGTTTCTTCGCGTGGCCGGAAAGCCGGTTGTCAATCCCAGCGATATTGTAAGAGCGGAACTCGCCTTTGCGCGGCTGGCACGGGAAAAGGGGCAGTGGACCGCATTTCGCGAAACTGCCGCGCCGGATGCGCTGATGTTCACGCCAGAACTGGTCAGCGCGCAGGTCTGGTTAAGGAACAAGGCCGACCCCGCGCAGGCAACCGACTGGCAAACGCACAAGATTTTCATGTCATGCGATGGCAGCATGGGCGTGTCCACCGGCGCGTGGCAGGGTGCATCGGGCAGTGTCGGCTATTTCACGACCATCTGGACCAAGCAGGATGCTGAAATCCGCCGCGAACGGGGCAAGGAGATCGAATGGAAATGGATATTCGATCACGGCGTGCCGCTGGATGAGCCTTTGCCGGAACCGGATTATGTAACCACGCAAGTTGCGACCTGTTCCAAAACGCCATTACCGGCTGCGGCGTCTGCGCCTAGCGGTGACAATCAAAAGAGCGGCTATTCTGGCGACGGGACGATGTTCTGGAGTGCGGAAAGCTCTGCGGACAAATCGCGCTCGCTGGTGGTCAAAATGTGGAACGGCACCGCGTGGGAAGATATTATTTTTGACGATGTAGAAGCGCCCGCTGAATGACCGAGCTTTTCCTCTCTGCCTTCATCACGCTTTTCGTCGTCATTGACCCGCCGGGCTGTGCGCCGATTTATGCCAGCCTGACCCGCGACGCGTCGGCGGCTCAGCGCCGGAACATGGCTATTCGCGCGGTGGTTGTTGCTGCACTCATACTGGCCGTCTTCTCGATCTTTGGCGAGCAGTTACTCGGCGCCTTGAGCATCAGCCTCGACAGTTTCCGTATTGCGGGCGGCATCATGCTGTTCATGATCGCGCTGGAAATGGTGTTTGAAAAACGCACCCAGCGCCGCGAAGACCGGGCGCAGGAAATTATCGACCATCCCGAGATTGAGGATGTGTCCATTTTCCCCATGGCCATGCCGATGATTGCCGGACCGGGCTCCATCGCGGCGATCATGCTTTTAATGGCGAGAAGCGATGACATGGAAAGCCGCCTTGTCATAGTCGGTGCGCTTGGATTGGTGCTGCTGCTGACGCTAACTGGATTATTGCTGGCGGGCCCGTTGATGCGGGTTCTGGGCGGCAATGTCGAAGCGGTTGTCACGCGCCTCCTTGGGGTGCTGCTGGGCGCACTGGCGGTACAGTTTGTCGTCGATGGGCTGAGAGGCAGTTTTTAGGGGAACCTAGACCCCGTTCAATTTTGATTGAATCAAAATTGGGGCCTAGTTTATTGTTTTGCCGTGATTTCCGAGCCGTGAAATGTTCCATTTCACTCGAAATCACTCAAAAGCTTACGCGCTTCCTCAATCAGCATCACCGGAACGCCATCCTTCACCGGATATGCCACGCCAGCGGTCTTGCTGATCAGCTCCCCCGCCTCCGCATCATATTCCAGCGGCCCACGCGTCACCGGGCACACCAATATGTCGAGCAGCCCGGTATCAAATGTTCGCGCTGGCCCATCACTCATTGTAAGGTCGCGCGCCCTTCATCGCCGTCCTGCCGGCCAAAGAAGTTCAGTAACTGGATGATGAGTTCCGCGCGATTGGACAGCCCGTCAATTTCGAGCAGCGCCTGTTTCGACGCCGGATCAAAGGGCGCTATCTGGGCGATGCCATTGACAAAGGACATGTCATCCAGCCTCCCGATGCTGTCCCAGTCAACCTGATAGCCCTGCAATTCCGCAAATTTGCGCGATTCAATTTCCAGAGCCGCGCGTTCGGTGCTGGCCAGCACTTCGTCGATTTCCATATCTTCTTCGATTTCCGCACGCACCTGGCGAAACGCGGTAGAGGCATCAATTTCCTCGACCACGCGAAAACGCGCCATGCCTTCCAGAACGATGTTGAACCGCCCGTCCTCCAAAGCCTCTATATCGACTATCTTGCCGATACAGCCAATGTCGAACAATTCCGAATCGTCACTATCCGTCTTGGGCTGGATCATCCCGATCCGCCGGTCGCGCGCCATCGCGTCGTTAATCAGCGCCCGGTAGCGATCCTCAAAAATATGCAGCGGCAGGTGCATGCCCGGAAAGAGCAGCGCACCGGCCAGCGGAAAGATCGAGATGCGTTTGGTTTCGGTCATATCTATCCGAACAATATCGCTGAAAGTTTGCGCCGGGTTGCCGACACCCATGCGTCTTCGAGGCCGACAACTTCAAATAACGAAAGCAGCTTAGCCCGCGCCGCACCGTCGTTCCAGTCCTTGTCAGCGGATATAATGGCAAGCAAGTTTTCCGCCGCTCCGTCATGCTCGCCCGAAGCAATCAAGGCAGCGGCCAGATCATAACGAGCCTGAAGATCATTTTCGTCGGCAGCAACAGCAGCGCGCAGGCTTTCGACTTCGCCGTCATCCGGCCGGTCTTTGGCGAGGGACAAGGCAGCGCGGGCGCGATCAATCGCGGGATGGCTTGCGATATTTTCGGGAACACCGTCCAGAGCCGTTTCTGCTTCTGCCACATGACCGGCCATGACCAGCGCGCGAACCAGACCGCCAATCGCGTCGGGATTTTCGGGCTCTATATCGATGATCTGGGCAAATATGCCTGCCGCCCGTTCTCCGTCGGCCTGAGCCAGAACTTCATCACCCATGGCCAGCAGGGGAGCGATATCCTGTTTGGGCTCTTCACTGTCGCCGCCCACCGGAAGCTGCGCCAATAGCTGGTCCAGTATCTGCCCCAGCTGGCTTTCTGTCCGGGCATTGGTCAGGTCCGCAACCGGCTTGCCCTGAAAAATAGCATAAACGGTGGGAATGGATTGCACCTGGAATTGTGATGCGATGAATCCATTTTCATCGACATTGATTTTCGCCAGCACCACGCCTTTATCGGCATAGTTGGCAGCGACCTTTTCCAGCACCGGCGTCAACGCCTTGCACGGTCCGCACCATTCAGCCCAGAAGTCGAGAATCACCAGATTGTTCATGCTGGGAGCAACCACGGCCTGCTGAAATTGCTCCACCGCCTTTTGTTCTTCCACAGTTAGTCCCGCTGTTGCCAATGTATGCTCCTTTAATTTATGTCCGCCCCGTTTCCTGTCGGCCGCTTTCATAAGGACCGATTTCATAGGGAATCGTGGACTGTCTTCCGATATATCTGCACTTTATGTGGGGAGGGATATGGCAAAGCCAAGGTAATTTTTACATTTCATTGCGATAGATTGAAAAATGGGGCTTGCCGGGTGATAGAACCCATGCTAACCGCGCGCCTCAAGTGCTGATGACGATAGCAATCACCCAATGTCACAGCAGCGCCGAGCGGGCGTAGCTCAGGGGTAGAGCACAACCTTGCCAAGGTTGGGGTCGAGGGTTCGAATCCCTTCGCCCGCTCCA
>JADMKQ010000105.1 GCA_015478735.1 Sphingorhabdus sp.
AACCTATGTTGCCGATATTATCGGCATGATGGACGAGCTTAATCTGCCGAAATCGGTATTTTTCGGAACCTCGCTGGGCGGAATCATTACGATGGTCATGGCAGCATGGCACCCGGAGCGGGTTGCGGGCGCCATGATTAATGATATCGGCCCGGATGTTGATCAGCGCGGGCTTGACCGGATTGCCGAATATCTGGGGCAGGGGCGCAGCTTTGACACATGGGCGCATGCGGCCCGTGATCTGGCCGAAATCAACAAATCGATATTTCCGGACTATAAGCTGAATGACTGGATCGCTTACGCCAAAAAACTTTACAGAATGAACAGTTCTGGCCGGATCAAACTGGATTATGATATGAAAATATCGGAACCGTTTGAGGATAAAGGCGGCGCCAATGATGCGCTTTGGCGTGCGCTGGATTCGTTAAAGGATGTGCCGACCTTGATCCTGCGCGGTGAGTTGTCCGATTTGTTCAGCGAGGCGACGGCACAACAAATGCTGGCCAAATTGAACAAGGCACAGCTTGTCACTGTGCCGCATGTGGGTCATGCGCCTACTCTGCAAGAACCTACTTCGCTTGACGCGATTGCTGCATTGCTTCAACGGATCGATTGATCCTTTTACGACGTATAGCGACAGCCGAAAAATCTGATGAAACCTTCCAGAATCCTGCATTTGCACAGCACGTTCAATCTTGGTGGCAAAGAAGCGCGTGCAGTGCAGTTGATGAACCATTTTGCTGATAAAATGGAACATACGATATTGTCGGCAGAGCCGGACCAATTGTCGGCCCGTGACGCGATCGATAACAGGATCAATGTGCGCTTTCCCGAGAATGCACCATCGCTTTCCGGTAAGCCATCCCCCAAACGCTATCGAGAACTGGTCAGTTATTTCACAGATTTCGACCTTATCCTCTCCTATAATTGGGGAGCTATGGATGGCGTGATGGCGCGGACCCTGTTTTCCCGTGTCGCAGGATTGCCGCCGCTTATCCATCATGAAGATGGATTTAACGAAGACGAACGCACGAAACTGAACTGGAAGCGCAACTGGTTCCGTAAATTCGCTCTTGGGGGAAGTCAGGCCTTGGTGGTTCCGTCCCAGCGATTGGAAAATATCGCCAAGTCTGTCTGGAAACAGCCGGATAGTAAAGTGCATCGCATCCCTAATGGCATAGACGTGAAGCGCTTTGACAAAAAGCCGCAACGCGGGACGCTGCCGGGTTTCAAAAAGGGCAATGATGAGGTGGTGGTCGGCACAATGGCTGGCTTGCGCGCAGTAAAAAACCTGCCCCGGTTGGTGAGAGCTTGCGCTGCAGCAGGGGATAATGTCCAGCTGGTCATTGTCGGTGAGGGGCCGGAGAAAGAAGCGATTCTGGCCGAGGCTCAGCGGTGCGGTATGGCTGACCGGTTGTTGATGCCCGGATTTCTGCCAGACCCTGCTCGTTATGCTGGACTGTTCGATATATTTGCGCTCTCATCCGACAGCGAACAATTCCCGATTTCCCTGATTGAAGCCATGGCTGCCGGGCTGCCGGTTGCAGCAACGGATGTTGGTGACGTCAAATCTATGGTATGTCGGGCGAATGAAGAGTTTATAACGCCTGCTGACGACGAAATCACCTTTGCCAAATCGCTGGTGACGCTGGTTCAAAGCGAGCAGTTGCGGCAGAATATCGGCGCACAGAACCGGATGAAAGCGCAGGCAGAATATAATGAAAGCAAGATGTTAGGCCGCTATGCCATGCTATATGGTTATGTGCTGGGCCGTTCACTGGATCGGCCAAAACTTGCCTAGATTTTTACGGACAAAAATAGTTTCGATATTTACAGATTTTTTCGCACAATTTTGCCGAGCGGTGTCTATAAGGCCCGCACGATGCATATAGGAGAATATAGTGTTCAAAGGGGTTAAGCCAATCCAGTATAATGGCCGTGAAGTTTGGCCGTTGATCGAGGGTGGCAAAGGTGTCGCTGCAACCAATCATGCAAGTTCTGGTGCGTGGGCTGCCGCCGGCGGTATCGGTACTGTTTCTGCTGTTAATGCGGACAGCTACGACAAAGATGGCAATGTTATCCCGCAAATCTATCATGGCAAGACTCGCGGTGAGCGCCATGAAGAGCTTGTCCAATATGCTATTGATGGCGCGGTGACGCAGGTCAAACGTGCGTTCGAGATTTCCGATGGCAAAGGCGCGATCAACATCAACGTCTTGTGGGAAATGGGCGGCGCACAGCGTGTATTGGAAGGCGTGCTGGAACAGACAAAAGGCATGGTGGCCGGTGTTACCTGCGGCGCGGGCATGCCCTATAAGCTGTCGGAAATTGCCCAGCAATACGGTGTCAGCTATCTGCCGATTATCAGTTCCGCCCGTGCTTTTCGTGCCTTGTGGAAGCGGTCCTATAGCAAAGTGCCCGACCTTATGGCGGCGGTGGTTTATGAAGATCCGTGGCTGGCTGGCGGGCATAATGGCCTCAGCAATGCCGAAGATCCCCGCAAACCCGAAGATCCCTATCCGCGTGTAAAAGCGATACGCGACACTATGCGTGCTGAAGGCATAGCGGACAACGTGCCAATCGTTATGGCTGGCGGTGTATGGGCCCTGAAAGACTGGCAGGACTGGATTGATAATGAAGAGCTTGGCCAGATTGCTTTTCAATTCGGAACACGGCCGCTGTTGACGCAGGAAAGTCCGATCCCTGACAGTTGGAAGAATGAACTGATCAAGATTAAGGAAGGCGATGTGTTGCTGCATAAATTCTCGCCTACCGGTTTTTATTCCTCGGCTGTTCGCAATGAATTTCTCCGCAGCCTCGAAGCGCGTTCGGAACGCCAGATTCCCTATTCGACCGAGAAGGCGGGTGAGCATACGCATCAGTTGGATGTCGGGGTGAAGGGTAAGAATTTCTGGGTTACGCGTAACGACTTGCTGCGTGCTCGTGCCTGGGACGGGCTTGGTTTTACCATGGCTCTTAAAACGCCCGATAACACGCTGATCTTCACGACACCTGAAGAAGCCAAGATGATCCGCAAGGATCAGGCGGATTGCATGGGTTGCCTGTCGCATTGCGGTTTTTCTTCGTGGAAAGACCATGATAATTTCAGCACCGGACGTCTTGCGGACCCGCGCAGCTTTTGTATTCAGAAGTCCTTGCAGGAAATTGTGCATGGTTCACCGATTGAAGAACATTTGATGTTTGCCGGGCACGGTGCCTATAATTTTGGCAAGGATCCGTTTTATTCCAACGGCTTTGTGCCGACTGTAAAACAGCTTGTGGATCGCATCCTGACCGGCGAATGACTATGCTTTAGCGCCGTTAACCTTTTGATATCCTCTTTCATTTACATTCATTTACAGTTAGGTGTTTGTAAACAGGTGGGTATCGGAGGGGCTATGGCGTTGAAATCATCACGTTATCGCAAGGTAGGGCCGGCATCATTGAGCCAGCGTGCGGAGCAACGTCACAAGGTGGCGATCTCCTGCGCCTCGCTGGAACGTAAAGGCGATATGTCTATCGTCGCGACTTTGCTTGATATCTCGACTTACGGATGCCGCTTTGAAGTGGATGCTGTCCTTAAAGAGGGTGAAAAAGTGGTCGTAACGGTCAACGAGCACGAGCCGGTAAATGCGACTTTGGTGTGGCAAAAGACCAAGCAGGCGGGATGCCGCTTTGTCGATGCGCTGGACAAGGATGTTTTGCGCTCCCTGACCTTGTCCGCATAATCGTCTAGAGTGGTTTCGAGTGAAATGGAACATTTCACGGCTCAGAAATC
>JADMKQ010000106.1:0-3260 GCA_015478735.1 Sphingorhabdus sp.
AAAACTGCTCCTGCGCTTGAGATAATCATCTAAATTTTGTTGTTTTTCAACAGGTTGAGGCCAAATGACCTGCCAAGTGGACGGTCCATCGAGACTCGGCATCTTCTCCAGAAGCCGCGGATCTTTACCTTTTTCCAGGCATATTATGAGGATTGCGCCGGATATGCGGTCGCCTTTTTGGAGCACCATACCAAACCCGCCATTTTGATTCGTTTTGCGGAGCAGGGACTGCACCACCATCTCGGCAGACAAGCGGGGTTCGATCATGCCGCTATGGCCCTTAATCCTGCTTGTAACCGCGCAGGGACGCCAGCGGGATGTGCGAGCGCATGAAGGTTCCAGTGCCGCGGGCGATTTCTTCCCCGTCCTCGTCGATCAGGCGCGCATCAGCGACAAACACGCGTCTTTTACCGCTTACCCAGCGACCTTCCGCCGTCACCGTGCTGGATTTCAGCGGACGGGTGAAGAGCAGGTTGAAAGCCGTAGTCAACAGGAACCGGTCGGAAACCAGACTGTTGCAGGCATAGAAAGCCGCATCGTCGAGCATTTTGAAATAGGCGGTGCCGTGGACAGCGCCTGCGGCATGATAATGGCGTTCATCGACCGAAAAGGTGATGCGGGCAAAGCCGCGCTCGGTGATTTCAATGTCGGAGTCGAATAGCTTGTTGATCGGGGCCTGTCTGTAGAGCCGCTCCAGCGCACGGAAATGCTCGTGCGAGCCGTCTTCGACTATATGCTCCGGTTCGCTCCCAGCACTCATCAGGCAGCTTGCTGGTCTTTATGCCCGGTCAGCAAAACATAGAGCGCATCATCGGACGCAGCGCCGCGCAATTTTGTGAGAACAGACTCGTCACGCAGGAAGCGTGAGATCTCTGCGAGCGCTTTCAGGTGATCCGCGCTGCCCTGATGGGGAGACAGGAGACCGAAGACCAGATCTACATCCTGACCATCATGGGCATCAAAGCCGATGGGCTCAGCCAAGCGGATGAACAGGCCGACCGATTTATCCAGACCGTGGATTCTGGCATGGGGAATAGCAATCGCGCCGCCAAATCCGGTCGAGCCGAGGGCTTCGCGTTCTTGCAGGGCTTCCAGAACCACCTCTGCATCGAGCGCGTAACAGGCTGCCGCATTTTCGGCGAGTGTCTCGAAAACCTGCTTCTTGGAGAGGGCCATCCCGCTCGCCATAACTGCAGCAGGATCGATCCTGACTGATAAATATTCCATTGAATCCTCTTAGGTTCTTCGACCTAAATTATACGCCGCCCCCTTGACGAGTGAACCGCATGTAACGGACAGGCGGTTCATCTCCAACTTATTTTCACTGGATCTCACTGATTCGCAATAGCCGCAGGGCCGGATTGCGGACCAACTGTCCTATTTATGCGGCTCAACCCATCCGATCATGCCATCAGAGCGGCGATATACCATGTTGTGCGATCCGGTTCCGGCATTTTTGAACAATAATGCTCCCGTATTGCGCAGATCCATCATCATCACAGCATCGGAAACGCTGGCTTCAGGAATATCGGTGCTGGTTTCCGCGATGATTGGCGGACCTGCATCATCTTCGACTTCGGCTTCTTCATCACCGGTGTCGAACACGCGATAGGCGGCTTCTTCCTGTTTCGCGACAAATTGCGCGCGCATGGAATAGTCGTTCAACCGGCGCATATAGCGGCGCAACTGCTTTTCGATCTTTTCCGCCGCCTGGTCAAAGGCCAGATGTGCATCTTCGGCGCGTGCTTCCGCTTTCAGCATCAGGCCCTGCATGATGTGAGAGACTATGTCGCAGCGGAAATGACCGTGCGGCGCTTTGCCAAAGGTGGCGTGGGCTGAAATTGCCTTGGGGAAATATTTGTCGGCTATTGCGTTCATTCGTTCATCAACATGACTTTGGAGCGCATCGCCGGTGTCCACCTGATGTCCTGAAACACGAATTTCCATAGTTATTCTCCATTTCTACTAGGCAAAATTTTAATTAACGGGGGTAATCAGCCAGTTAGTTTGGCCCATAGCGGGTCTTTTATGTCCGCCATGAAAGCAGTGTGGCGCGCAAGTTCCTCTTCGCTTGCGCTATGTGCGCGTGGTTCAATGAATTTCCGGCGCAAAGCAGCCGTTTTTCCTGACAGCGATAGCCCGGATGCAGCGGCATCGGCATTATCAGCCGACAGTCCCAGACCAATCTGGCGGCCGCCTGTCAGTTCTATGTAAAGCTGGGTAAGCAGTTCCGCATCAAGCAAGGCACCATGTTTGACCCGGTGGCTGCGGTCGATGCCATAGCGGCTGCACAAGGCATCAAGCGTCAGCTTCGCGCCGGGGTGCCTCACCTTGGCAATGGCCAGGGTGTCGATCATGCGAAATTGCGAGATCGGTTTCTTGCCGCACAGGGCAAGCTCTGCATTCAGGAAGTTAAAGTCGAACTGGGCATTATGGGCAACCAGATTGGCGTCGCCCAGAAATTCCAGAAGCTCGTCCGCGCCGTCGGCAAAACATATCTTGTCAGACAGGAAAATGTCGGAAAGACCGTGCACTTCTTCGGCCTGTTTGGGCATCAGGCGCTGGGGATTATAATAGCAATGGAAACTTCTGCCGGTCTCCAGCCGATCAATCATTTCGATACAGCCAATTTCTACCATCCGGTCACCACTCTGAGGGTCAAAGCCAGTGGTTTCAGTATCGAAAATTATTTCCCGCATGAATCTAATATTGGCCTCAAATTCCGGTTAAGCAAGAGATGCTTTCAGTTTTTCGATAGTATTTTTCACCTGTTTACGGGTTTCTTCCAAAGGCCGTGATGTGTCGATGACAAAGTCGGCCCGTTTGCGCTTCTCGTGATCCGGCATTTGCAAGGATTTTATCTTCCCGAATTTCTCCGCAGTCATGCCCGGTCGCTGCAAGACGCGGTCTTCCTGTGCCTCTTCACCCGCAGACACCACGATGACATGATCGACGCCGCCCGCACCGGTTTTTTCAAACAATAGGGGAATATCAAATAATATCATCGGCGCAGATTCATGCTGCTTCAGAAATTCGCTCCGCATGGCTCCGACCGCCGGATGAATCAGCGCTTCCAGCTTTTTCAGCGACTCCGGATGGCCCAGAACGGCGGGGCCAAGCTTTTGGCGGTCCACACCATTTTCATCTGTCGTGCCGGGAAACAGGGCTTCAATTTCCTCCACCAGCGCGCCGCCGGGGCCTTGCAGGATATGCACCGCGGCATCGGCATCGAAAACAGGCACGCCTTCGTCTGCAAACAT
>JADMKQ010000106.1:3360-22121 GCA_015478735.1 Sphingorhabdus sp.
TCGAGCGGCGGCGACTGGCCAAAGAAAATCTCGAACGCGACCGCTGCCTGGCCGATAAGCATCGACAGACCGTCAATCGTTTCCAGCCCCCGCGCTTTTGCCGCTTTCAGCAACCCGGTTTTAATCGGGGCATAAACAAGGTCATAGACAATCGCATCATCGGGCAGGGTGCCAAGATCAATGACCAGCTCGTCCTGACCCTTCATGCCTAATGCACTGGCATTGACGAGCAGCCGCGCAGGGGGAAGCGCAGCGCCATGTTCCAGCGCCTGCCCCTTTAACCCGAAGCGCGCCAGCAAGGCAGACGCCTTTAACGCATTACGGTTGACCATCGTGACCGACGCAACCTCTATGCGGGACAAGGCAAAGAGAACGGCCTGGGCCGCACCGCCGGCGCCTATGACGATCACGTCCTGCCCTTTTAACGGAACATCGGCAATCGGTGCAAAAAAGCCGCCTGCATCGGTATTGGTGCCGAACAACTCGCCGCTTTCAGTGCGGGCAATCGTGTTCATCGCGCCAATAGTATCACGCACTCCACCCGGATCGGAAACATAGTCCATCACCGCTAGTTTATGCGGGATCGTAACATTGCACCCGCGCCAATCGCCATCGTCGCGGCGGCTCGTAATATAGCTCTCCAGTTCATCAGGTTTCACGTGGAACAATCTATAGTCCGCGTCGATGTTGAGCTTATCGAGCCAGAATTTATGAATGAGGGGCGATTTGCTATGGGCAATCGGATCGCCGATAACCTCGGCATAGGGCCCGGAATTAGCTTGGCCGGTCATGATGGCATGATCCCCCGGACGCGAAGATAATCAAGCAGGTGCAAAAGCGGTAAACCCATGATCGTGAACTGACTCCCTTTAATATCCGAAAAAAGCTGCGCTCCGCGGCCTTCGATTTCATAGCATCCGACACAGTGGCGGATATTCTCCCACTCCGCATCAACATATTGGTCGATAAACGCATCGCTTAACGGGCGGACGCTTAATGTCGCAATATCAATATGCCGCCAGACCGGGGAGCCGTGGGCAGCGATCACGGCGGCGCTGAACAATTTATGCTTTTTACCAGACAACAGGCGCAAATGGGCTTTGGCATCTTCGCGGCTTTCCGGCTTGTCGAGCATCGTCCCGTCTTCAAGTGCCAGTAACTGGTCCGCGCCAACGACCAGCGCCGGTCCAAGACGCCTTGATAGCCGCACAGCTTTTGCTTCGGCCAGCGCATCCGCCAGATTGCGGGCGGTCACGCCTTCCGCTTTCAGTCCCGCTTTCAATGCGTCTTCATCGACATTGGGGGAAAGACAATCGACCACGACCCCGGCGGCTTCCAGCATCGCCCGCCGGGCTTTGCTTTTGGAGGCGAGAATAAGCATCGGCTCCGCTGATGTCTCATCCATCGCTCTTGTCCTGCTCCAACTCCGCAGCGTCTGCGTTAACATCAGCGTCGCGCTCATTATAGAAATTGATGATCGCGGCAGCCGATTCCTCGATCGACCGGCGTGTCACATCAATTGTCGGCCAGCCATTATCGCTGAACATGCGCCGGGCATATTGGGTTTCCTCGATGACCTTTTGCTCGTTCACATAATCGGTTTCGGTGGCTTCATTCAGCGAGAGCAACCGGTTGCGCCGCACCTGAACCAAACGGCTGGCATTGGCGACAAGGCCAACGACCAAGGGGTTTTTCAAATGAAAAAGAGCATCGGGCGGAGGCGATTCCGGCACGATGGGTATATTCGCGGTTTTATACCCGCGATTGGCCAGATATATAGATGTCGGCGTTTTCGACGTGCGCGATACACCGGCAAGGACGATATCCGCCTCTTCCCAATTTTCCCAGCCGATCCCGTCATCATGGGCAATGGTGAATTGTATCGCCTCCACCCGTTTGAAATAGGCGGCGTCCAATATATGTTGCCTGCCGGGCCGCGCCTTGGCTTCCTGCCCCAGCATATTGGACAAGGCATCGGTTACCGTATCGAGCGCCGGCACAACGGGCAGGCCGAGGTGGCGGCACTCCCGCTCCAGTCGCGCGCGGATATCGCGGTTTACCAGGGTAAAGATAACCAGCCCGGGATTATCCGCAACCTCCACCAATATCCGGTTCAAATGCGATTCAGAACGCACCATCGGCCAGAAATGCTTGATGATCTCGACACCATCAAATTGTGCCAAGGCGGCTTTGGCGATATTTTCCAGCGTCTCTCCGGTAGAGTCAGACAGCATGTGAAGATGCAAACGATTCATAGTGGCTCCAAACTGCTGCAACCCTGTTATTTCATTGTGGATAAAGCAAGGGATGAATGAGGGATATTCGGTAATCCGATTTTCATCCCCAACATTCCGATTTCTATCCACAGCCCGTCAACTTTTGAAAATTTCATCCACAGATTGTGGATAACGGGGACTGAATTTTGGAATCGCTGCGATTATCGCTATCACTGCTCTGTCAATCTGTTTGTAATCGCGGTAGAGGCCGATTACGCCCTCTATCCACGGTCTAACATCAACAACAAGATTCTATAAATATACTTATATATTATATTGGATGACACTCTTCCCATGCCTAACGTAACACACTCCCCTAAACTTTTGCTCGAAACTCTGCGCGGCAAGAAATCCGATCGCACGCCGGTCTGGCTTATGCGCCAGGCAGGGCGCTATTTGCCCGAATATCGCGAATTGCGCGCCAGTAAAGGCGGCTTTCTGGAACTTTGCTATGATGCGGAAGCTGCGGCCGAAGTGACTCTGCAACCGATCAAGCGTTTCGCTTTTGACGGAGCGATCCTGTTTTCCGACATATTGATCGTGCCCCATGCGATGGGCCAGAATCTGTGGTTTGAGGCAGGGGAAGGACCACGTCTGGCACCCAAGATCACAGAGGTTGCTTTGGCGTCTCTTGAGCGTGCCCCAGAGCATTTTGAGGCTATTTACAAGACCGTGCGACGTGTCGCATCGCAGATTGATGACAAAACCACCTTCATGGGCTTCGCAGGAAGTCCGTGGACGATTGCGACCTACATGGTGCAGGGACAGGGCAGCAAGGACCAGGCCGTTACGCGGCGCTATGCCTATAAGGATGAGGTGGCTTTTGGCGAATTGATCGATGCCATCATTGAAAATACGGTCGAATATCTGCTCGGCCAGGTCGATGCAGGCGTAGAAGCGATCCAGCTTTTCGACAGCTGGGCAGGGACGCTTTCCCCCGCCCAGTTTGAAAAATGGGTCATTGCGCCCAATGCCGAGATTATTTCGCGGTTAAAGGCGGTCCATCCCGATCTGCCGATCATCGGCTTTCCCAAAGGGGCGGGCGCGAAATTACTGGCTTATGCGAATGAAACAGGGGCCAGCGCGATCGGACTGGACGAAACGGTCGATCCGCTCTGGGCGCATGAAAATCTGCCCGCCGGTTTGCCGCTACAGGGCAATCTTGATCCTCTGGCATTGATTGCTGGCGGTGAAGCGCTGGAAAAATCGGCGCGTCACATATTGCAGATATTCGAAGACCGGCCCCATATTTTTAACCTCGGCCACGGTATTTTACCCGATACGCCCATTGAACATGTGGAGCAGCTTCTTCATATCGTCCGGCAATGAATGAAATAATATCCATGCTTTATCTCTGGTTGAAATCCGCACATCTTATCTTTGTTATCTTCTGGATGGCCGGGCTGTTCATGATGCCGCGTTTCTTTGTCTATCATCAGGAAGCGGCTGTGGGCACGCCAGAGGACAGCAAATGGATCGAGCGCGAGCAAAAACTGCGCAAGATCATCCTCAATCCCTCGCTCGTCATCACCTGGATACTGGGTTTGACGCTTGCCTTTAATATTGGTGCGTTCAGCCAGGGCTGGTTCCATGCCAAGTTTCTGGTGGTTATTATGCTTTCGGGCTATCACGGCTGGATGATGGGCTATGTCAAAAAGCTGGCCCGCGGCGAACGGACGATGAAGGACAAAACCTTGCGGTTCGTCAACGAAGTGCCGGGCATGGCAGCGGCAATCATCGTCATATTGGCCATTGTGAAACCCTTCTGATTTGGGTTTGACAGAATAGGGGCAAAAGCGTAATTAAGCGTCAAAGCCCGTCCGGGCGACCTTATCATGTGAAAATCCGATGGCTGAACGCCGCGCGCATGCATAATATTTAATAACTCCCTGATATACTTGGATAAACCTCCATGCATTTAAAAGAATTAAAAGAAAAATCGCCCGCTGGCCTCGTCTCTATGGCGGAAGAACTGGGCGTCGAAGGCGCATCGACATTGCGTAAACAGGATTTGATGTTCGCGATTCTGAAAGAACTTGCGGATAATGACGAACTGATAATGGGGCTTGGCACGATCGAAGTGCTGCCCGACGGATTTGGCTTTTTGCGCTCACCGGAAGCCAATTATCTTGCCGGTCCCGACGATATTTACGTCTCCCCGAACCAGGTTCGCAAATTTGGTTTGCGCACTGGCGATACGGTCGAAGGCGAAATCCGTGCTCCGCGTGACGGCGAGCGCTATTTTGCGCTGACCAAGCTGACCGCAATCAACTTTGATGCGCCGGATGCCGTGCGCCACCGGGTCAATTTCGATAACCTGACCCCGCTTTACCCGAATGAAAAGCTGAAACTCGATAGCCTTGATCCCACGGTCAAAGACAAGTCTGCGCGGGTCATTGATATTATTTCTCCGCAGGGCAAGGGCCAGCGTGCATTGATCGTAGCGCCGCCGCGCACCGGTAAAACCGTGTTGCTGCAAAATATTGCCAAGGCGATTACCGATAACCACCCTGAAGTCTATCTGCTGGTCCTCCTGATCGACGAACGTCCGGAAGAAGTCACCGACATGCAGCGTTCGGTCAAGGGCGAGGTCATCAGCTCAACCTTTGACGAACCCGCAACCCGCCACGTGCAAGTTGCTGAAATGGTTATTGAAAAAGCCAAGCGTCTGGTCGAGCACAAGCATGATGTTGTCATCCTGCTCGACTCCATCACCCGTCTTGGCCGCGCCTATAATACGGTCGTTCCAAGCTCTGGTAAGGTGCTGACCGGCGGTGTGGACGCCAATGCCTTGCAGCGCCCGAAACGCTTTTTCGGTGCCGCGCGTAATATCGAGGAAGGCGGTTCGCTATCCATTATCGCGACTGCGCTGATCGATACCGGCAGCCGCATGGACGAAGTTATTTTTGAAGAATTCAAAGGCACCGGCAACTCCGAAATCGTGCTGGACCGCAAAGTCGCAGACAAGCGCATCTTCCCTGCTCTGGACGTTGGTAAATCCGGCACGCGTAAGGAAGAATTGCTGGTCGAGGATGACAAGCTCAAGAAAATGTGGGTGCTTCGCCGTATCCTCATGCAGATGGGCACGATCGACGCGATGGAATTCCTGCTCGACAAGATGAAGGATTCCAAGACCAATGACGATTTCTTCGACAGCATGAACCAGTAAAGTCGGCGCACCTGCATTGATAGTCGAACATGCTTTGCTACAGGTTAAACCGGACCAGGCGGACCGGTTTGCTAGGGCAATGCAACAGGCAAAGCCGCTTATCGCGGCCCAGCCCGGCTTTCAGTCGATAGAGGTGCGTCCGTCAACCGAGGTTCCCGGACAGTATCTTATGCTGGTCCAGTGGGACAGTGTGGTATCTCACCGCGACGGCTTTCGTAAATCACCGGAATATGAACAATGGCGCGCCTTGCTTCATGGTTTTTATGACTTTATACCAACCGTAACTTATTATGGACCTTCCATTATCTTATGATTGATCTTTTATCTGTTTTATCCGCCGCAGTTACCCCCGGACTCGGCTCGCTGGCAGAAATATGGGCGGCTATTCTCCATGATTTCGAGAATATCGGCACCCCGGCAGCCCTGGCCGCATTTGGGCAAGTGATATTGATCGACCTTATCTTTGCTGCGGACAATGCGATTGTGGTCGGCGCCCTGGCTGGCGGTTTGCCCAGCGAGCAGCGCCGCAAGGTTATCTTTATCGGTATCGCTGCCGCTCTTGTCATGCGTATCATATTTGCGCTTACCGTGAGCGTGTTATTGTCGGTCGTCGGCCTGATTTTCGCTGGTGGCTTGCTGCTATTGTGGGTTGCGTGGAATTTCTACCGTGAAATCTTCGGTGCGAAGGATTCCGCCGGTTCTCCTGAAATTCTTGGCGATGAAAGCAGCGGCGTTGCACCGCAAAAAAGTTTCTGGGGTGCCGTCTGGGCGGTTACCGCAGCCGATATTTCGATGAGCCTCGACAATGTGCTCGGCGTTGCTGGCGCTGCTCGCGAACACCCGGGCATTTTGGTGATCGGATTGCTGCTGTCGGTTGCCTTAATGGGCATCGCGGCCAATGTCATCGCCCGGTATATCGAGCGCTATAAATGGATTGCCTTCATCGGTCTTGCCGTGATTGTCTGGGTTGCCGTGCGGATGATTTACGACGGTATCGTCGATCCGAACCTTGGCATGATGACGCTTTTTTAGGCAGTTAACCTATTGAATTAAAGATATAAAGGGCTGGTTCGAGAGAACTAGCCCTTCATCTTTTCCAGCATCTTACCCATTTCTTCCCAGACTTTGTTGATCGCCTTTAACGGGCGGACCATCACTTTAAAGTCCTGGATCAATCCGTCTTCATTCCATGTGATGATGTCCACGCCGTTGACCTCGATCCCATCCAGTTCAAGCATGAACTCCAGCATCGCCATATTGGCACCGTCGTCGACAATCTCGCGGACATAGCGAAAGCTGTCATTGCCCAATACTGTTTCAGCGGCGCTCAGATAGGCCATGACAATCGGTTTGCCGACTTGCGGAGTATGAACCACGGGGGAGTGGAATACCGCGTCGTCGGCAATTTGCGCGCTAAGCCCGGGGTCGTTTATGTCGGCACTTTTGCCGCCATTCTCCCTCTTCTCGGCAAAGCGCTCATGCCATGTTTTCAGGCTCTCCCGGACGCTCATCCCAAATGCTTCTTGAAGAACTCTGCCGTGCGGCTGTCGGCCAGATTGGCTGCTGCTTCATCGCGGCGAGCACCGAATTCGGCGGCAAAACCGTGATCCAGCCCTTCATAATCATACAGTGTGACTTTAGGATTATCGTCCAGCCCTTCATGCATAGCGGCCTGTGCTTCGGGTGGAACAAATCCGTCAGCGGTCGGAATATGCAGCATCACATCATGGGCGATTGCATGGCTTTCGCGTAGCAAGCCGTCAATTCCAACGCCATAATAGCCGACAGAAGCGTTAATATCGGTCCGTGCCGCTGTCATGAAAGCCAAACGGCCGCCGAGACAATAACCGACACAGCCGACTTTTCCGCCATTAACGGCTTCGCGGGCAAACTGGATCGTGGCTTCAATGTCCCTGATACCCTGATCCTGGTCAAATTTGTTCATCAGATCGAGAGCGGTCTGAAACTCTTCAGGAACATCGGCGTCAAGATCGGTATTGTCATTGACCCGCCAGAACAGATCCGGCGCGACGGCAAGATAGCCAGCCTTTGCCCATGTATCGCATTTGGCCTTGATGCCCTTGTTCACGCCAAAAATTTCCTGAATCACAATGATAGCGGCTTTTGCTGTTCCATCGGGAGCTGCGACATAGGCAGGAAAGCTCTCATTTCCGCTTAGTGTTTCAATCGATTTCATTTCACCCATTTTCAATGCTCCTTTGATGATGACTTGATTATTGCCCCACAATATCCCCATATCCTGTTGTGGCAAGGCGGAAGATCATCTGTTGCAGTGAGGGAGGGAACTTCGCTTCGACGATAGATAAAAAGGAAGCATGATGAAAGTAACCGTAGAACTGGATTGCACACCAGAAGAAGCGCGTCGGTTAATGGGCCTGCCGGACGTAGGACAGTTGAACGATACCTATGTGTCGGAATTATCGAAATTCCTGAAGGGCGCGAGCTCTGTGGAACAGTTGCAAAGCTTTACCAAGATTATAGCGCCAATGGGAGAAGCGGGAATAAAGATGTTCTCATCCTTCCTCAGCGGGGCTATGGGCGCTGGACAGCCGGGTGAAAAACCGGCTCCTTCCGATAAAAAAGATTAAATATCAAATAGATAGATATGGCTGCAACTGATACAATCTTTGCTCTGTCCAGTGGGCAGCCACCATCGGCAATTGGTATTATCCGTATCAGCGGTCCCAAAGCTGCGTCTGCACTGCGCCTGCTTTCCGGGACGCTGCCGGATGAACGGCGCGCAAGCCTGGCGAAACTGACGGACCCGGATAGCGGTGAATTGCTGGATACGGCGCTGATCTTATGGTTTCCCGGACCCAATAGCGCGAGCGGCGAGGATCTCGCGGAAATCCACTGTCACGGTGGCCGCGCGGTGATCCGCGTGCTGGAAAATGCACTGGGTAATATCGAGGGATTACGTCAGGCCGAGCCGGGAGAATTTACCCGCCGCGCCTTTACGCATGGCCGGATGGATCTGGCCGAGGCAGAAGGGCTTTCCGATCTGCTTTTCGCGGAAACGGAACTCCAACGCCGCTCTGCGATTCAAGCTGCTGGCGGTGCTTTATCCCGCAAGGTGGAGGAGTGGCAAACCGGCATTTTGCGCCTCTCCGCCATGGTCGAAGCGGAGCTTGATTTCTCCGACGAAGATGATGTTGCGCCCGCGCAACTGGATGCTCTGCAATCTGCTGCACAGGATTTGGCGGAGGAAATGGCAAATATGCTGGCCCGTCCACGCGCGGAAAAATTGCGTGAAGGGGTGCGGGTGGTTCTGGGTGGTCCGCCCAATAGCGGGAAATCAACTTTGCTCAATGCGCTGGTAGAAAGAGAGGCAGCGATTGTCTCTCCCATAGCCGGGACCACGCGCGATGTGATCGAGGTGCCGATTGCGATAGGCGGTATTCCTTTTCTGTTCATTGATACCGCCGGTGTTCGCGACGACGGAGCGGAAGAAATCGAGCGCATCGGCATTGATCGCGCCCGGCAGCAATTTGAGCTTGCCGATTTGATATTATGGCTGGGCCCGGAAGGGGAAGGTCCGATGAGCAGCAATCTGGTCGAGATCGCTTCGCGCCAGGATCATCCGGAATATCAGCCCAAGTCTTCGGACGTGCTTTCGGTTTCACCTTTGGCAGGAACCGGGATGGATGCACTTGTCAGGATGTTGGTGGAAAGAGCGAAGGATATTGTTCCGCGCGGGGACGAGATCAGCGTCAACAAGCGCCAAGCCGATCATCTGGCTTTGGCCCAACGCAGCCTAGATGCTATTTTGGATTTTGAAGATTTTCTGATTATCGCCGAGCAACTCCGCATGGCACGCGGCGCTCTTGATGCGCTGACGGGCAGGGCAAGCACCGAGGATATGCTCGACAGTCTGTTCGGGAAATTCTGTATCGGGAAATAGTGTTCCACGTGGAACAGCGGTTAGCTTTGACCTGAAAGTCGTGTTCCGCTATGGGCGCAGCATGAATGTTAATTTTGATCTCATCGTCGTCGGTGGCGGACATGCAGGCTGTGAAGCGGCCGCGGTTGCTGCGCGCATGGGTGTGCGCACGGCACTGGTCAGCTTTACAAAAGACAGCATCGGCGCCATGTCCTGCAATCCGGCGATTGGCGGACTGGGCAAAGGGCATCTGGTCCGGGAAGTTGATGCTTTTGATGGCCTGATCGGCCGCGCTGCCGATGCTGCGGGAATCCATTACCGGATGCTCAACTTGTCCAAGGGTGCAGCGGTGCAGGGGCCACGTCTCCAAGCAGATCGCAAATTATATAAAGCCGCCATCCACCGGATGCTCGATGCGCAGGAAAACCTGACCATCGTTGAGGGCGAGGTTGCTGCGCTGATTTTGAATGACCGGACAGTCAGTGGGATAACACTGAAAGATGGTAGCAGGATTACTGCATCGGCTGTGATTCTGGCGACCGGCACATTCTTGAATGGCAAGATGTTCCGCGGTGAAGAATCCACTCCGGGTGGTCGGACGGGTGAGGGCAGCGCGGTTTCCCTTGGGCAGCAACTTCGTCAGGCAGAGCTTCCCATAGCAAGATTGAAAACCGGAACGCCGCCGCGCATTGATGGCCGGACGATTGACTGGGGCGCTTTACCAGAGCAGCCTTCCGATGATGGTGACTGGACGATGTCGCCAATGTCAAAGCGCCGGGAAGTGCCGCAGATATATTGCGCGATCAGCCGGACCAATGCCGCGACCCATGATATTATTCGCAGCAATCTGGATCGCTCTCCCTTGTTTACCGGAGCGATTGATGCGTTGGGACCGCGTTATTGTCCGTCGATCGAAGACAAGATCCACCGCTTCGCCGACCGCGATTCCCATCAGGTATTCCTCGAACCGGAAGGACTGAATACGCATTATGTCTATCCGAACGGGATTAGCAGCTCGCTGCCCGCTGAAGTTCAGGAAGCTTTCGTCCGGACGATGGATGGCCTTTCACAAGCCAAGATAATCGTTCCGGGTTACGCGGTTGAATATGACCATATTGATCCGCGTGCTTTGGACAGCAGTTTGAAGGTCCGTGATATGGACGGTCTTTATTGCGCCGGGCAAATCAATGGCACGACCGGCTATGAAGAAGCTGCTGCGCAAGGGTTGATTGCCGGTATCGGTGCGGCTTGCGCTATACAGGATAAGGATGCTCCGGAACTCGACCGCGGGACGAGTTATATTGCGGTGATGATCGACGATCTTGTTTTGCAGGGTGTAACGGAACCTTACCGGATGTTGACCGCGCGTGCGGAATATCGTTTGCGGCTGCGGGCAGATAATGCGGCGACGCGGCTTGGTGCAATTGCGGCCGGGCTTGGGTGCATGGGTGAGGAACGGTTGAACTGGTTTAACCGGCGTCAGGAACAGCGGGCCAGTATCATGGAACAATTAGAGTCGATTCACAGTTGCGACGAAATTGCCGCCCAGGGAATTGAAGTGCGCCGCGACGGGGGCAAACAGTCGCTGTTTGACTGGCTGCGCTTCCCGAACATTTCTCTCGCTTCGCTGGAAGGTCTTGGGATTTCCGGTAGCGAGGTTGATAGTGATCTGCTCAACGAGATTGAGGAGGACGCACGTTACGCACCCTATCTTCAGCGGCAGGAAGCGGAACTGAAAGACCTGCGCGCGAATGAGCAGATCCGTCTGGACGAGCAGCTCGACTATAAAGCGATACCCGGCTTGTCGAACGAAATGGTTGACCGCCTGAATAGCACAAAGCCGGAAACTTTGGCAGCGGCTTCACGCATTCGCGGCATTACGCCAGCAGCGCTTGCCGCGATTCTAGTCCATGCCCGGCGCCGGGACTCAAAGACGCTCGCGGCATGAAACGCTCATGACGGAGAGCGAAGCGCAGGATTGGCTGCGTGACAATTTTGACGTTCCACGTGAAACATGGCAGCGGCTTGAAGATTTCCTGACCCTTCTGAAAGAAGAGATGGAGCATCAGAATCTGATCTCCAAATCCACTGCCGATCATATCTGGGATCGTCATGTCGTCGATAGCGCGCAGCTGATGCTTCATGCGCCAAAAGGTGATCCGGATAAAATCTGGCTCGACCTCGGAACCGGCGCAGGCTTCCCCGGAATCATCATTGCCATATTGGGTGATTATAAAGTCGAAATGGTCGAATCACGCGCGCGCAGGATCAGCTTTCTTGAATCTGTCGTGCACAAGCTGGGACTGGACGAAAAGGCCTTGGTTTTTGGCAGCCGTTTGGAGAGTGTCGAAACTCACCCCGTTGACGTGATTAGTGCGAGGGCTTTTGCGCCATTACCGAAATTACTGACACTTTCACACCGGTTTTCCACAGAAAAAACGGTTTGGCTCTTACCAAAGGGCAAAAATGCGGTAATGGAGTTAAAAGGCCTGTCACCAAAAAGGCAAAAAATGTTCCACGTGGAACAGAGCTTGACCGATCCGCAAGCGGGGATATTGGTAGGAATTGGCTGAAAACACTATATTGTGTCAGCTTAGCGAAGGGTTCTGCATAAAATGGTCCGGATAGCGATAGCGAATCAAAAGGGTGGTGTTGGTAAAACAACAACGGCAATAAACGCGGCGACGGCCCTGGCGGCGAGTGGCTGGAAGGTGTTGCTGATCGATCTCGATCCGCAGGGAAATGCTTCTACCGGCCTGGGCGTGAACCAGTCGGAGCGCGAAAATAACAGCTATGACCTGTTGATTTCCGACATTGGCTTGAGCGACTGTGTGGTCAAGACGCGTGTGCCCGGTCTGGATATTGTCCCCGCAACGGTTGATCTGTCCGGTGCCGAAGTGGAACTGGTCGAGTTTGAAGAGCGGACCCACCGGCTGAAAAAAGCATTGGATGAAGGCGATGACGGGCTTTGGGATATATGCCTGATCGATTGTCCGCCATCGCTGGGGCTGCTGACGCTCAATGCGATGGTGGCGGCAGAATCGCTGCTCGTGCCGCTGCAATGCGAATTTTTTGCGCTGGAAGGATTGAGCCAGCTTTTGCAAACGGTTGAACGCATCCGCGCCCGTTTCAACCGGGGGCTTTCGGTCATGGGCGTGGTGCTTACCATGTATGACCGCCGTAACAAGCTGTCCGAGCAGGTTTCCGACGATGTGCGCGCCTGCCTTGGCAATATCGTGTTTGATACCGTTATCCCGCGTAATGTCCGGCTTTCCGAGGCTCCCAGCCATGGTTTGCCGGCGTTGATCTACGATCACCGGTGCAGCGGATCAGAGGCCTATATCAACCTGGCCCGTGAATTGATTGCTCGCCTGCCTGCACGCAAGGCGGCTGCATAATGGCGAATGAAGAAAGCGCTCCCATGACGAAAAGCAATGCAACGCAAAAGAAAACTACCGGACTGGGCAGGGGGCTAAACTCGCTGTTCGGAGAGATCCAGCGCGAGGAACCGCTTGTTCAGGCTCCGGAATCAGGCGCGGATGATAATCTTACGGAAGCCCGCAGCGATGGTCTGCGTTCGATTGCGATTTCGGATATCCGGCCCAATCCTGACCAACCACGGCAGGTTTTTGACAATGCGGCATTGGACGAACTGGCCGACAGCATGAAAGAGCGCGGCGTTATTCAGCCCATCGTTGTTCGCCCGCTTGGCAAAACATTCCAGATTGTTGCCGGTGAACGCCGCTGGAGAGCCGCCCAGCGCGCGCGTCTTCACCATGTTCCAGCGATTGTGCGTAATCTTAATGACGCGGAAACTCTGGAAATCGCGATTGTCGAGAATGTCCAGCGGCGCGATCTGAACGCTGTTGAAGAAGCCGAAGCCTATGTGAAGCTGAAGGATGATTTCGGCCATAGTCAGGCGAAGCTTGCGGAACTGGTGGGTAAATCCCGCAGCCATATCGCCAATTTGATGCGGCTGCTCGATCTTCCGGAATCCGTTCGTGCACTTGTAGGCGAAGAAAAGCTGACCATGGGCCATGCCCGCGCGCTGATAAATGCGCCTGATCCGGAAGCCTTGGCAGAGCAGATTGTGAAAAACGGCCTTTCTGTTCGCGATACCGAGAAACTGGTGCGGAAAGCCCTTGGCGGGTCGCAGCGTAAAGGCAAGAAGCTATCGACCGGAAACAGCGCTGGCGATTCCGACATTCGCGCGGTGGAAAGCCATTTGGGCGACTTGCTGGGGCTGAAAGTCGCTATCCAGTCCAAGGGGCAGACTGGCGGCGGAGCGATGACTATAAATTATAGCAATCTCGACCAGCTTGACCTGATTTGCCAACGCCTGACTGGTGAACATATATAGGGTTTTTATCCTATTTGGACCATTGCCGCGAGGCAAAAACCATAGGATTTAGCAAGTATATTGTCATTCCCGCGCAGGCGAAATGACAATAAATGCTGCGCCTCCAACCTTAAGCCGGAACTAAATCCAGCATTTTCAAAGCGATCTCCTTCGCGGCCTTATAACCTGGCTTGCCATTAGCGGCGCGGGGAACATCTTCAATCACCAGAAACGATCGCGGAGCCTTATAATCGGCGAGCCTACCGCGAATATGGCTATGCAGCGCGTCTTCATCCAGACAACAACCAGCGGATAGGGATAAAACAGCAGTGATTTTTTCACCAAACCGGTCATCCGGCACACCAACCACCAGACAGTCATAAACACTGTCATGGGTTTTCAATGCTTCCTCAACTTCTTCGGGAAAAATCTTCTCCCCGCCGCTATTGATACACACCGATCCGCGGCCCAGCAGGGTGACTGATCCGTCCGCTTCCACCACGGCATAATCACCGGGGATGGAATATCGGACGCCGTTAAATGTCCGGAATGTCGCGGCGCTTTTTTCGGCGTCTTTATAATAACCCAGCGGCACCATACCGCCATTGCAGATCAGGCCTATTTCACCGGAGCCGGGTTTCACTTCGTTGCCATCTTCGGTCAATATCTTGGTGGTTTCGGCCATTTCAAAGCTTGCTGTGCGATCACTGCCGGTGGTTTCGCGGGTCGTGACCGAAGCGCCCATGCTGCCTTCTGTCGAGCCCATACTGTCAACTATCGCCATTTCGATATGTTCGAGCAGTCCTTTTTTGACCTCGGCAGACCACATCACGCCGGATGAACCCATCATCTTTACGGATGACAGATCATAAGGCGTGCCCGCCGCTTTCGCTTCGTTTAAGGCCGCCAGCATCGGCTTGGCAAACACGTCACCGACGATGGTAATGTCCGTGGCTTTCTCGGCATCGGCCAGTCTCAAAAGCTCATGCGCGTCAAAATGCTTGTTGTTGAACAGGACAACGCAGTCGCCAATCGCATGGGGGATCATCGCGCCGATCCACATGCCGGTGCCGTGCATGATCGGGCAGGCGGGGATCGCCCGGCCCGTGGCTCCTGCTGCATGTAGTGCGCGGACCAGAGGCCCGAAACCCGCCGCACCCTCTGGCAAGGTCATTTCCCGCATCTCAAAGCCCTTGGTGAACAGGGCACGCGCAAAGGTCTTGTGATCGTACATCACGCCCTTTGGCATGCCGGTCGTGCCGCCGGTGTATAGCATGTAAAGATCTTCATCGGATCGGGGAATGACCGGCATGGGGGCCGCAGCATTCAGGGCTGTTTCATAGTCAACAGCGCCATCCATATGCTCGCCCGAACCATCGTCAATTTCCAGGAATAGCTTTACCTGGCTAAGCTGGTCGCGGATCGCGGCTACACGCGGCGCGAACTGGGCGTGATAGACGAGCGCTTCGCTGTCGCTATTGTTGATAACATGCGTAAGTTCCGCCTCCAGATAGCGGTAATTGACGTTCACCGGGCAAATCCGGGCTTTGAAAGCGGCGAATTGCGTTTCCATATATTCGGAGCAATTATAGGCATAGATGGCCAGTTTTGCGCCGGGGTTCAGGCCATGCTCGGAAAAAACCTGCGCCAGCCGGGCAGCGCGCTCTTCATATTCGGACCAGCTATAGCGTTTGTCTTCATAAACCAGTGCTGGTTTGTCGGGAATTGCTCCGGCAATATTCTCCCATATATCAGCCATGTGCCAGCTCATCCGCATCTCTCCTCACTTTGGGCTTCATTGTCCCTTTTGTGTGAGCATAGCCGCAAATCGCTATTCTACAATAGTCGTTATCACCATGGATATATGCGTCAGAATATTAGCTCGTCTTCATTGCGCGCTGGCCGGGAGCGGGCGGTTTTTCCGCGCTGCCGGCAAAACATTGGGCAATTTCCATCCAGCGGGTTGCGATCGGGCCTGTGACTTTCAGGTCGGTATCGGCGATATTGCGGGTCTGGGTCACGACCTGGCAGAATTGCTCGGCCAGTCCTTCGATCTTCTCGCCCGTATCGGGATCGCCATATTCCCAGATGTCACCCGACGGAGCGGTGAGCTTTAGATAGGGCACTGGTTGGGGTGCTTCTTCGCGGTTGACCTTGAACGTCCAGCCATAGGTATTGAGGCCGATCATCACGATATTGCGGATACGGTCGTGATTTTCGCGCTTCAGACCCAGCACATCGTAAATAGCCTGGGCGTGGGCCCAGTTTTCCATCAATCGCGCGGTGATGGATGAGCGCGCGCTCATCGACGGGCCAGCCCATTCAACCCGCATTGCAGGATCAGCGGCTTCAAATTCAGGGGCCATCATCTGGTAGAAATCGCGCCATGTTTTGACGAGCGCCGCGCCGGACAGATTGTCGAGATAATCCGCTTCGAAATAGCGCATGGACGTGCGGCCCTGTTTGGCGTGGTCCTTCATTCCGGCCATGGCTTGCTTGAAAAATTCGTGGAACTTTGCAGGCTCGGTCAATGACCAGTAAGCGGCCATGTTCCAGATATGAAGATGGCGCAGAACCGCGTTGATTGACCAGTCCTTGAACCCGGTTTCCTGTTCCATTTGCTCGTCGGAAAGATCCTTGACCAGCGCATATATGGCTTCGCTTTCGTCGAGAAAATCCTGTGCCTGCTCTATCATATTTGCCCCGTCATACGGTTGATTCATCCTCTTCTTCTGCGACAATCTCCATGATCAGATCATCGGCTGCTATTTGTTTCCCTGCTATTGCCGCAACCGTTTCGACAGTGCCATCAATTTCTGCCAGAATTTCATGCTGCATCTTCATCGCTTCAAGCACGGCCAGCTTGTCGCCCTTTGCCACGGTCGCGCCCTGCTCGACCAGTATCTCAAGTAACAGGCCGTGCATCGGCGCGACGACGGTTCCGCCGCCTGCCATATCTTCCATGGCGCTGAGGCCGGTCATATCGGTGACGGACAGCGACCGCTTCTCCAGAGCGAGGTGCAGGTTGCGGCCATGGGCATGATATATCGCCGTAACCGTCCGGCCATTGACGCGCAGTTTCGCGGTGTCTTCGGTGATGGAGAGCAGCTCGACCTCCGCTTCCTGTCCCGCACCCTCGACCCGGTAATGGCCCGGACTGATGACATGGACATGGATAGTGCCATCGGTATCGCTCGCTTCGCCAAGCTGGGCATATTGCGCCACGGTTTGCAGGTTCGCAGTGCTCGACCAGTCCAGCAGTTCCGGATTAACGTTCAGCGCCAATTTATGCGCCGTCTGTTGGCGCAGCTTGTGCTGCATAGCCGCAGCAATGGCAAAGGCGTCAAATTCATACGCGCCCAGATCGACTCCATCCTCTCCATAATTTTCGGCGATGAAAGCGGTGGTTGCCTTGCCCTCGACAAAATCCGGCCTTTCCAGCGCATCAATCAGAAAGTCACGGTTGGTCTTGGGACCGAAAAGCGCGGTTTCGGACAGCGCCTTGACCATTTGCCGCCGCGCATCCTCCCGGGTTGCGCCGTGGGTTATGATCTTCGCAACCATGCTGTCGTAAAAAGGCGACACTTCGCCGCCGGTAGCAATGCCGCTGTCAATGCGAGCATTTTGCGCCGGATGCCACAGGTCGATATGGCCGGTGCTGGGCAGGAAATCATCAGCGGGATCCTCGGCATAGAGCCGGACCTCCATGGCATGACCGGTCAGCGTGACGTCACTTTGCGCGATGCCCAGCGGTTCACCTTGCGCGACTTTGAGTTGCAGGGCGACAAGATCAAGCCCGGTAATTTCCTCGGTCACCGGATGCTCGACCTGAAGTCGGGTATTCATTTCAAGGAAGTAAAAGCTGCCGGACTGGTCGAGCAGAAACTCCACCGTCCCCGCGCCGCGATAATCTACCGCGCGGGCTGCTTCCACTGCCGCTACACCCATTTCGGCGCGAAGCTCAGGTGTCATGACGGGGCAGGGCGCTTCCTCTATCACCTTTTGATGACGGCGCTGGACCGAGCAATCCCGCTCGCCCAGATGGATGGTATGGCCGTGGCTATCTGCAAAAACCTGAATCTCGACATGGCGCGGTTTGATGATCGCTTTTTCAAGGATCAGCTCGCCATTGCCAAAAGCGTTCTCGGCCTCTGACCGCGCAAGTTTGATGGCGTTCGGCACATCCTTTTGATCGTGGACCAGACGCATACCGCGCCCGCCGCCGCCCGCCGCCGCCTTGACCATCAGCGGCACACCGATTTTCTCCGCCTCTGACGTCAAGGTGGCATCGGACTGGTCATCATCCTGATAACCGGGAACACACGGCACACCAGCCGCGATCATGGCGCGTTTGGAGCGGGCTTTGTCGCCCATCACATCAATCGCCTTTTCCGGCGGGCCGACAAAGATGATACCGGCATCCGAGCAGGCTTGTGAGAAAGCCGCATTTTCGGAGAGGAAGCCATAGCCGGGATGGATCGCATCCGCGCCGCTGTCTTTGGCGGCCTGAATAATCCTGTCGATCAACAGGTAAGATTCATTGACCGGCGCAGCGCCGATATGCACGGCATCATCCGCCATCTGAACATGCGGGGCATGGGCGTCGGCATCGGAATAGACGGCAACTGTCTTGATGCCCTGCGACTTGGCCGTGCGCATCACGCGGCAGGCAATTTCACCGCGATTGGCAATAAGGAGTGTGGATATTCGTGTCATCTCTTGTTCCTTATTCCGGTTTCACAAACCAACTGGGTTTGCGCTTTTCAAAGAAGGAGGCGACGCCCTCTCTGGCTTCGTCGCTGACCATGCGGTCGGCAAAATTTTCGGCAGCCAGACGGATGACTTCATCACGCGGTTTCCCAGCAATCTGAATGAGCAACTCTTTGGTTGCCGCAACCGCGCCGGGCGCTGCGCCTAGCACCTGCTTGCGAAGCTGCATCTCGATCTTTTCCAGCCCAGCCACATCATCGGCGATAAAATCTGCAAAGCCCAAATTGTGCGCCTCTGTTCCGTCAAAGCGCGCAGCGGTCAGCATCAACCGGCGGCCCGTGGCATAGCCGAGCTTCTGAATCACAA
>JADMKQ010000107.1:0-644 GCA_015478735.1 Sphingorhabdus sp.
GGTAACCGCTGTCAAACATGTCCAGCCGTGCCAGCGAACGCCAAGAGCCCCCATCCAGATAAAATGGCAATCCTTGTGCTTTTTTATCCCACTCGGTCTCTTTCAGCATTTTGTTGATCTGGCGCTTGAGCTTGTCTTTATCTTTTTTCCGCAAATCATCGACACGCAAAACACCAAGCGGGAAACTATATCGGTCAAAAACCTTACCATCCCTTATCAACGCCAGTTCGAGACTGCCGCCGCCAAGGTCCCCGACAATGCCGTTAGCTTCCGGTATTGCAGAGAGCACTCCTAATCCTGCTAATTCCGCTTCCTCTTCCCCATTTAACACCTTTGTATCGAAGCCGATTTTCGCCGCAGCCTTTAACAGATACTGTGCGTTGCTCGCATCCCGGACTGCCGAGGTTGCGAAGCATTTAATCGAATCAACCTCCATCTCGATACAAAGTCGGCGGAAACGTTGTAAGGCCTGTATCGCCAGCACCATTGAATCTTCCGCAATAGCCCCAGTGGTTGTAAGCTCTTTACCAAGACCCGCCATGACCTTTTCGTTAAAAAGAATCGCGGGCACGCGGGCCGCTCCCTGATAGACGACGAGCCGGATAGAGTTTGACCCGATATCGACAATCGCGGTTCTGCGGCTT
>JADMKQ010000107.1:654-3745 GCA_015478735.1 Sphingorhabdus sp.
TGCGGCTTGTGTGCAGAGTTTTTTTCTCTCTGGTAATTTGCAATCCCCCAACCTGCATGCGTTTCGCAATCAGATCTCTTTCTTACGGCGCCGAAGCGACAAGCGCGGAACAGCATCACTTTTGTCCAGCGCTTTACCACGACCGGACAGTGATGGATTAGTCATGAAATAATGATGTAGATTAAACGGTTCATCCGACGGCGTAACCCGCGTATAGGTTCCATCGCTATTGAGTTCCCAGCTTTGTTCGTCGTCAATCAGATTGGCGACCATTACCTGGTCTAGTACCTGATCGTGCACCGTCGCATTGGTAATCGGGAGCATATATTCCACCCGCCGGTCAAGATTTCGCGGCATCCAATCTGCCGAACTAATATAAACCGAGGCACCGTTATTCGGTAATTCCTTGCCATTTCCAAAGGCCCATATACGGCTATGCTCCAAAAAACGGCCGACAACTGATTTCACGCGAATATGTTCCGACATGCCCGGCACGCCCGGACGTAAACAGCATATTCCTCTTATAACCAGATCAATCTCTACCCCTGCATTGCTGGCCGCATAGAGTTTCTCGATCAACGCGGGGTCAACTAGAGAGTTCATCTTGGCCCATATCATCGCAGGTTTACCGGCTTGTTCGTTGGCAATTTCCCGGTCAATCAGATTCATCAGGTCCTGCCGCAGGTATCGCGGCGACATGGAAAGCAATTCCAGCTTTTCCGGGTCCACATAACCGGTAATATAGTTGAACAGTTGCGCTGCATCGCGAGCCGCTTTGGGATCGGCTGTGAAGAAGCTGAGGTCAGTATATATTTTAGCTGTGACCGGGTGATAGTTGCCGGTGCCAAAATGGCAATAGGTGCGATAGCCTTCCTGTTCTTTACGGACCACCATTGATATCTTCGCGTGGGTTTTCCACTCAATGAAACCGTACACAACCTGCACTCCGGCGCGTTCGAGTGCGCTGGCCCAAAAAAGATTTTGTTCCTCGTCGAAACGAGCCTTTAATTCCACAATGGCAGTTACCGATTTTCCGGCCTCTGCCGCGTCGATCAACGCACGAATGACAGCAGATTGTTTGCCGGCACGGTAAAGCGTCTGTTTGATAGCAACAACATCGGGGTCCGCGGCCGCTTGCCGGAGAAACTCGATCACCACTTCAAAAGATTCATAAGGGTGGTGAACAAGAATATCCTTGTCCCGGATCGCGGCAAAACAATCCCCTCCATGCTCCCTTATTCGTTCCGGAAAGCGCGGACTATAGGGCGTGAATTTCAGGTCGGGCCGATCTTCCTCGACCAACAATTCCAGATCGCTGATACCAACCAGTCCCTTGACCCTGTTTTCCGTAGCACCTTCGGAAAGTAACTTTTCACGCAGCAATGCAATGACACTATCGGATAGATCCGGCCCCATTTCCAAACGGATAACATCACCACGGCGGCGGCGTTTGATGGCGCTCCGGAAAAAGCGAACCAAGTCTTCTGCTTCTTCTTCTATCTCAATATCACTATCACGGATGATCCGAAACAATCCACCACACATGACATCATAGCCGGGGAATATCAGATCAGAATAGCGCCGGATGACAGATTCGACCGAAATATAAATCGTGGTTTCGCCGGGCAGCCTGATGAAACGCGGCAGGCCCGATGGAATCATAACCAGTTCGCGTATCACCTGACCATCCGATTTTCGGACCAGATCAAAAATTAGGCTAAGCCCTTTATTCGGAATGAACGGAAATGGATGTGCCGGGTCCAGAGCCTGAGGAGTCAGAACGGGGAATATTTGATCGAGGAAATGTTGCTTGAGCCAAACATTGCCAACTTCATCCAGGTCAGGCGCTGACAGGACGTGAATATTCTCTGCCGCTAAAAGTTCGGACAGTTCGTCCCACACTGTTTGCTGGCTCGACATCAGCTTTTCGCTACTCTCGACGATTGCTTGCAGCTGCTGCTTGGGAGTCATTCCATCGGCGGAGCGTTCCTCGATATTCTGGCGGAACTGCCCGACGAGTCCCGCAAAACGCACCATGAAAAATTCATCAAGATTGCTTCCTGAAATTGACAGGAAGCGAAGCCGCTCAAGCAAAGGATGAGAGCTGTTCTGCGCCTCTTCCATCACCCGTGTGTTAAAGCCCAGCCAACTCAACTCGCGATTAAAATAGCGGCTTGAACCATCTTCCTCACCATAAACGAAACCAGCATTTTCATTGGCGTTTTCGATGGAATCGGGAGTTTGGGGAACAAGGTTATCCATTTGATTTCTCATCATTATGGGTTGACTTTGACACAGGTTCAGCTTCGCCGTTCGTCATCTGGTGCCGCTCCAGCGCCTCCTTCGCGATGGCGCGAGTAATCGGCCGCTTTCTCTCTATAGCAAGTTTATCCATCGATTGTGACAAAAGCTGCACATCCCCATAAGATCTCTCCATCCGCTTGCCGAGATAGGCTAATGCGTCTTCAGAGATAGAAAGACCGCGCGACCCGAAATATTTCTGGAACAATCCGGCAATCATCGCTTCATCCGGAGGACCAACTTCGATTAGTAAAGACGCGGCTAAACGAGATTTCAGGTCAGGAAGGACCACGTCCCATGCGGGCACCGGTTTCGATGAAACGAGCAGCAATGGCTTTTGCTCTTGCCTGGCGCGATTCCATAAATGGAAAAGCTCGTCGTCTTGCATCTCTGCAGCGTCATCGACAACATAGCCGCCACTATCAATCTCAAACTGTCGCGCCATGACCGATTTTCCCGCAGCGTGATCACCGATCAATATCCCGGTCAGATTGGGCCAGTCTTTCCAGTTTTGCAGCTGATCATGCGCCTCGGCGTTGGACTGCGTTACGATATAATGGTCATCCTGCGCGGCAATGGCTGTATCCAACGGAAGAGCAATCTGGCTCACTGCCCTACTCACCGCTTCCGGGACTTTGTCCGCTCGTAGAACCTGCTCCGCCGCGGCTGATTCTAAGCACGCCAGCACCTTGTTGAACCTGCCAGCCTCTTGAACGCAGAGCCGATGCCAGACCAGCCAGATCACCGCTATAAGTTACCTGCATGACCGATACTCCGCCTAGTGCCAGGC
>JADMKQ010000108.1 GCA_015478735.1 Sphingorhabdus sp.
CCGGCGCGCTCAAGGAAAGCACTGGCCGCAAAGGGAAAACTTTGTTCATGCCGCTGCGCCGGGCATTGACCGGGCTGGACCACGGACCGGATATGGGGGCGCTGCTTCCGCTCATTGGTCGTGACGCTGCTATCGAACGCCTTATTACTGCAACTGCATAAGCGCATCGGGGCTGGTCATAGCCGCAATTGCTCCCTATTTAGCGGTTATGAAAATGTTAAAAGATGTTTCCGTTGGCGGCGGCTTAAGGGATTTATTCACCCTGCTGCGCCGCCATCCCAAGGAGCAGGCCATGCCGGCCTTGCTGGCCTTTGGCTGTTCCGCATTCATGTTCTTTCTGTTCATCATCGATCCCAAGGTTAACACCGACGTGCCGCGGACTCAGGAAATCATCTATGTCGAAAACTGGTCCCTCGACCGCAGCGACGAAGAAATCATGGCGGCGCGCTGGGGCGTGCAGTGTCTGAAAGACAGGCGTGACGAGAAACGGCGCGATGCCATGAAGACGCTGGGCCGGATGTCCGGCATGGATGTCGAGGCGATTGAGCGCGAAGCCGAAGCGAAAAGACTGGCACGCGGCGATATAGAGGTCGAGCGGCCAGCCGGACTGACATGTTGACCAGCAATCAGGATGCGCGCTTCATGTCCGCTGCCATTGCTCTTTCAGAGCGTGGACGCGGACGGACGGGCGAGAATCCCAATGTCGGCTGCATCATTGTAAAAGACGGAAAGATTGTCGGCCGCGGCTGGACCCAGCCGGGCGGACGCCCCCATGCCGAGGCTATCGCGCTGGCGCAAGCCGGAGCAGAGGCCAAGGGCGCGGATATATATGTCACGATGGAGCCATGCGCGCACAAGAGCGAGCGCGGACCAACCTGCGCTGATCTGGTTAAGGACGCAGCCCCTGCGCGCGTAATTGTCGCAACGCTCGACATAGATGAAAGAACCCGGCGGCACGGTATCGACCGGCTGGGCAATTCGGGGATTTCGGTTTCTGTCGGCGTTCTGGAGCAACAGGCTCACCGCGCGATGGCGGGATTTTTCACGCGCATGGAAAAGGGCCGTCCCTATGTGACGCTGAAACTCGCGATGTCGCTGGACGGGTGCATCGCCATGGCGGACGGAACCAGCAAATGGATTACCGGTGACCGGGCCCGCGCCCATGCCCATCTTGAGCGGGCGCGCTGTGATGCCATATTGGTTGGCGCTGGCACGGTTGCTGCGGACAGGCCCGGCCTTGATGTCCGGCTGGACGGATTGAATGACCGTTCGCCCAAACCTGTGGTGCTGGGCAAGGCCGAGGTTCCGGAACATTGGGCAGAGATTTCCGAGCCGCAGGCCATTGCGGAACTGGGCCAGATCAACTGGCTGTTGATCGAAGGCGGCGCGGCAACGGCGGCTTCTTTCCTGCAAGCCGGTCTGGTGGACCGCTTATTGCTTTACCGTGCGCCGGTCATCATTGGCGGCGGCTTGACCGGTGTGGCGGATATCGGGCTTGAGAATCTGGACAGCGCGCATGGCCAGTGGAACCGGCTGGACCGGCGCGATCTGGGTCAGGATGTGCTTGAGATATATGAACGCGCCGCCTAGACCCTGTTCAATTTTGATGGAATCAAAATTGGGGCCTAGTTTATTATTTTACCGTGATTTCCGAGTCGTGAAATGTTCCATTTCACTCGAAATCACTCTAGGTTCGCGACACGAATTTTTGGCCCGCATTTTTGAAAAAGGCTTCCCATGTTTACAGGCATAATTTCCGATATTGGCACCATTAGCAAAGTGGAGGAACGCGGCGACCTGCGGCTGACCATATCCTGCCATTATGACATGGACAGCGTCGATATCGGCGCATCCATCGCCTGTTCCGGGGCGTGCCTGACGGTTGTGGACAAGGGCGCAGACTGGTTCGCGGTCGATGTTTCGGCAGAGAGTATATCGAAAACCGCCCGATCCATGTGGGCAGAAGGACGCAAGCTCAATCTCGAACGCGCCCTGAAAGTCGGGGACGAGCTTGGCGGGCATATTGTCACCGGCCATGTCGATGCCGTGGGCGAAGTTGTCAGCATAGAGACAGAGGGCGATTCGCACCCTGTCCGCATCCACGCTCCTGCGGCAATCGCGGCTTATCTTGCTCCCAAGGGGTCGATCACGGTCGATGGAATATCGCTGACCGTCAACACGGTTGAGGATCAGGCAGATGGCAGCACCATTTTCGGGCTGAATATCATTCCGCACACGGCCAGCGTCACGACCTTTGCCGACCTGAAAACCGGCGATCAGGTCAATCTGGAAATTGACATATTGGCGCGCTATCTATCGCGGATGGAGCAGTTGCGTCCTGCCAAGGCATGACGCTAGCAACTGCCTAGACATTCATGCTAAGCGTGGGCAGTCCCTTAAAACGGCAGCCACTTCTGGCTCTTGCTGAACTTCATATAGCCGATATTCGCACCTAACCGCAGTCCCGCGCCCATTCTTACCGGGATCAGAACTTTATCGCCGCTGCGCAAATAGCTCACATGAAAACCGCCAACGAAATAGGCCGCGCCCTCACCCGCAGGATAGCGTTTGAACAGCTCTTCCGTGTCATAAAGATTGTAAACGAGCACAAAGGTGTTCGCCGCATTGGCACCCACATCAAATCCGACAGAAGGTCCGGTCCAGTAAACCGGGCGCGTGCCCTCAATCTTGTGGTGTAGTTCACCGGAGCCATAGCGCAAACCGACAACAAACGCTCCGGATGCTTCGCGGCCCGTAATATAGCCATTGGGGCGGCCCTGTTTTTTCAGGAGATCCTCGATCAACCCGGCCAGTCCTTCGGCACCTTTGCCAAAGACGCCTTCTGCCGCGCCGATCAGGTCATCTTCCTGATAGGTCGTGCCGTCATCTACAGGTGTCGCTGTGTTCGGGGTCGCAGTCGCTGTAACCGCGCCATTCTGTGTTCCGTTCTGGTTCCAGCCATTCTGGTTGTAGCTATTCTCGTCCAGGGCGCCATCATAGCCCGTGCCTTGGTCTACCTGACCCGGCTGGGCGAGGTCGCCATCAATATCACCGTTCATCTGTGTATCGGGATAGGAAGGAGCCGGGCTCGCCGGAGCATCATAATTTCCGGTCAGACCCGGATTGTTCAGGTCTGCGTCGATCGCATCATTGGGATCAATCGTTTGCACCTGGGCAAAAGCCGGGGTCAAAGTCGGCGCCGATGCAAGTGTCACAACGGCAAGCAAACCTAATAATTTCCGGCCGAGAGTCTCGCGGGGATATTTTTTCACAGACATTTCCTTTGGGCACGACTTAGTCATGGGTAAACTCCTTCCCATACCAGCCGTCTGAGACTTTGGCACCTGGCGATGACTGTGCAATGAACGGACGACGATCCGAGTCGATTTTGCGACCTGTTGAGTGGTGTTTTACATTTCCGGGCTTGAAACGGTGTAACTAGCGCGAAATCTGGCGGTGTGCGTGTCCGGATAGACCCGCTTTGATACAGGCTGAACACGTTTTTTCGCATCCCGTAAATAGGACCATGAATATAGCTGCACGATATCAGGCACTTTACCCATTGCAGCCGATGCAATGCCCCGTTATAGCGCATGGCCTTGGCCAAGCCAGTCATGCGGACACGTGGGTGAGCGGCTGAAACCACCTCCCTGCTAAGGAGGCAAGGGCCTCACGGTCCTTCGAGGGTTCGAATCCCTCCGTGTCCGCCATTTCCCCTATTT
>JADMKQ010000109.1 GCA_015478735.1 Sphingorhabdus sp.
TCAAAGGCCACGCCGGGGGTCAGTCCCTTGATAGAGATTGCCCGGTCCTGTTCCGGCCATACACGCTCGTCAATATCGTCATTGGCGCTGCCGGGCATTAACGCTTCCATGACCTCACGGTCACTGATCTTGCGGGTGCCAATGGCCAGCATCAGCTCGTCCTCGCCCTCCAGATCAAGACGCTTGATCGCGGCTTTCAGGGCTTTTCTGCCAATCTTTCCGGGCAGGCGCTGGATGATCTCGGCATATAATTTGCTGCCAATCTCGACCAGCTCATCGCGCTCTTTGTGACGTACGAAACGGCGGATGGCGGCGCGGGCCTTACCCGTGATGACGAAAGACAGCCAGCCGGGCTGCGGTTCCTGCCCATCAGAGCGTAATATCTCTACCACGTCGCCATTGACGAGCTGCGTGCGGAGCGGAACGTGGCGGCCGTTTACCTTGGCCCCGACCGCCTGATTGCCAAGGTCCGTGTGCACCGCATAGGCAAAATCAACCGTCGTCGCCCCTCTTGGCATCTGGAGCAGCGTGCCCTTGGGCGTGAACGCGAAAATCCGGTCCTGATACATGGCAAGCCGCGTGTTTTCGAGCAGCTCCTCGGCATCCTCGGCATGTTCCAGGATTTCGATAAGGTCGCGGATCCAGCCCGCCTGCCCGTCCGGCTGTGCCCCGCCCTGTTTATAGGCCCAGTGTGCCGCCAGCCCGAACTCGTTGTCGTGGTGCATACGCCGGGAGCGGATCTGAATCTCGACCCGCATATTATTGCCATACATGATCGTGGTGTGCAGCGATTGATAGCCGTTGCGCTTGGGCGTCGAGATATAATCCTTGAACCGCCCCGGCACCATTTTCCATTTCTGATGCAATATGCCCAGCGCCCGGTAACATTCCGCGCTATTGTCGGTAATCACCCGGAACGCCATGATATCGGGTAATTGCTCAAAGCTGACATGCCGTTCCTGCATCTTGCGCCAGATCGAATAGGGATGCTTTTCCCGTCCGCTGATTTCCACAGCCACGCCGCCAGCGGCCAGCGCCTTTTCCAGCGAGCGGATAATCTTGTGGATTTGCCCCTCGTCATCCTTTTTAATCGCGTTCAGGCGTCCGGTAATCGTCTCGTACGCTTCCGGCTCCAGATGGCGGAAAGCCAATAGCTGCATCTCGCGCATATATTCGTACATACCGATACGCTCAGCCAACGGCGCGTAAATATCCATGGTCTCATGGGCTATACGCCTGCGCTTTTCCTCGCTCTTTATGAAATGCAGGGTCCGCATATTGTGCAGCCGGTCGGCCAGCTTGACCAACAGCACGCGAATGTCATCCGACATGGCGAGCAGGAATTTGCGTAAATTCTCTGCCGCACGCTCGTTATCCGTCTGCGCCTCGATCTTTGACAATTTGGTCACGCCGTCGACCATCTTGGCGACATCGGGCCCGAACAGCTTTTCAATTTCTTCGACCGTGGTCAGCGTGTCTTCTACCGTGTCGTGCAGCAAGGCAGTCACAATCGTATGCTGGTCAAGTTTGAGGTCGGTCATTAAACCTGCAACCTCAATGGGATGGCTGAAATAAGGGTCGCCGCTCGCACGCTTTTGGCTGCCGTGCCGCTGAACGGAAAACACATAAGCACGGTTGAGCAGATCTTCATCCGCGTCCGGGTCATAACTGCGGACCCGCTCTACTAGTTCATATTGTCTTAACACCGCTATAAACTGTCTGGCTTTGAGCGCCGGAGCAACTAAAAAATAGCGTTGAAGCAATGCTTTCGTTCAAGAAGTCATTGCTTCAACGCTTTAGTAATGACCGGTCTGACCATTTAGCTGGTCATGGGGAAGAACCCGGTCACGAAAGTCATGAGCGCGCCCTCATGCATTGCACTCGCTAAGGGCTTCGGTATCAATCGCTTCGCCTTTATAGGCGAATGATACGATCGGACCGACTTCGCTCGCCAGTTTGGCGCACATGGTTTTTACCGATGAATGGCCTTTGGCGCCTTTGCATTCGGTTCCGGCGCAATAGATCACGGTGCCTTTGATAATATAACGTGATTCTTCGACAGGCTGCTGCAATTCGGCGGTATAAGCGACCGGCTTGCTGCGCGCCTCTGCGGGACTGGCGATAAATACCAGCATCGCCGCGGCAAGGGCGACTATGAGCGCCACAGTAGCATGAGCAAGACTTGAACTCTCGGGCGCATTCCGGGGAGTAAACATGATTATTTCCTTCCTTTACTTAGCTTCGTTTTGCGCCAATGCCCGGGGAGAAAAAGCGTGGGAACAATTGGCTTGCAATTTCAGTTGCGATTCACTACTTATATTAATAGGTTTTAAGTTGCAACTAGAAACTTATATTTTTTTTTGGGATTGGCGGAAATTGGTTTAGATAGTGGATATGAAAGAACTGAAAGAAAATCTCTCGGACCTTCGATCGGGCTGCTCGCTGCCAATTTCACTAGAGGTAATCGGGGAGCGCTGGTGCTTCATGATTTTGCGGGCGTCGTTTAACGGTATCCGCCATTTTGAGGATTTTCTTTCGGAAATAGGCATTGCCCGCAACATATTGGCCAACCGCCTGACCCGCTTGGTGGAGGCTGGCATCCTGTCGCGCCGCCCGTGCGACCATGACAGGCGCAAGGTCGAATATCGCCTGACTGAAAAAGGTGCAGCTTTGCTGCCGGCGATTGTCGCCATTCGTCAATGGGGCGAAAAATGGGAAACCGGCGTGCCGTCAAACCCGATATTGGCCGATGCCCAGAACCGCAAACCCATCAGCCAAATCACTATCCGCGCTCATGATGACAGGATTCTGGGCCTTGATGACCTCTGCTGGATTGACGAGGCGGAACTTAGAAACCACTCAGGAAGCGAAAATGGCGGTTCCGGCGATCATGGCGATATGGTGGTCCGCCCGCTGAAGGAACTCGGCGAACCCTCAGCGGCCTGAACCTCTCCTCTCCCTTCGAGGGATAGATTTAGCCTTATTCGTTAACGTAAACGCTGTTTACTGGCCGGGCCATCACGCGTCTTACGATGGGCTCGAAAAACTCCAGCGGGGCGCTGTCATAATTGGCGTCGAAGGCGCTCTGGTCATATTTCTCACAAAATTCGGCGCAATCCTCGAAATATTCATGGCCGCGGAAATTCTCCCGCATGTCGCGGTCCTGCCCGATATGGTGGAAAAAATAATAGCCCTGGAAAATGCCGTGCTTCTCTGTGATCCAGTGCAGTTTCTCACTGATAAAGGGTTTCAGGATCGCCGCGGCAATATCGGGATGATTAAACGTGCATAATGTGTCGCCAATATCGTGCAGCAGGGCCATGACGACATATTCATCCTCTCGCCCGTCACGATGTGCCCTTGTGGCCGTTTGCAGGCTGTGTTCCAGCCTGTCGACCGGAAACCCGCCATAATCACCGTCCAGCAAGCGCAAATGGTCCAGCACACGGTCAGCGACCTTGCTGGCAAAAGGCATGTAATGGCCGCTGATAATCTGCCAGTCTTCGCCTGTTCCCTCTTCCATAGACGAAAATTTTGCTCGTAATTCGTTGGGGCCGCCCATATCTCTCTCCTTATTCGCACTTTTATGTGCGTATTACTGGACCAATGTTATGCGATTCTTTCCCAAACGGCAATGGCGCGCTATAGATAGACCTATGGCCGTCATGGATATCAGACCCCAGCCTTTTTTCGGCAACAAGAACCGTGCGTTCTGGAACTTGCAGTCGGCGGGCTGGGCCGGTGTGCTGGCGCTGCGCGGGATTTCCGGCATAGCCAACGGGCAACCGCTCGGCTTTCTTTTGCCGATCATTATTTCGACGATAACCGGCTATTCGATCACGCTTTTATTATCGGTCATCTATAAACAGCTTATCCATCAAAAGCCGGTTATTACATGGGTGACAACGATCATCAGCCTGATGATCGCAACCGCATTATTTGCTTTTATTGATGCCTGGGTGTTCGTCATCCAGAACCCGGCGACCGAAACCGGGTTTCTGTCGCTGTTCACCGGCTATGTGTTTCTTAACTTCACGATGCTGGGCGCATGGTCGGCGCTTTATTTTGCCATCAACTTCTTTTTGCGGGTCGAGGAACAGAATGACCAGTTGTTACGACTGGAGACACAGGCGACCCGCGCGCAGCTTGCGATGCTGCGTTACCAGCTTAACCCGCATTTCCTGTTCAATACGCTGAACAGTATTTCAACGCTGGTGCTGCTGAAACAGACCGAGCCTGCCAATGCCATGCTATCGCGCCTGTCGTCATTCCTGCGTCATACCCTTGTCAACGAGGTCCATAGCCGCGTGACATTGGCACAAGAGGTTGAAACGCTGCACCTCTATCTCGATATTGAGAAAATGCGATTTGAAGAACGGCTGCGACCCAGTTTTGATATTGATCCTGCGGTTTGCAATGCCCTGTTACCCTCCCTGTTATTACAGCCCCTGGTCGAAAATGCGATCAAATATGCCGTGACCCCGATGGAGGAAGGCGCGGATATTTCCGTATCCGCCCGGATGAAGAATGACCGGGTCCAGATAAAGGTATCCGACACCGGGCCGGGGCAAACGGGGCCGCTGGAAAAAACATCTGATTCCACTGGCGTCGGATTGGGAAATATTCAGGAGCGATTAAACCAGGCTTATGGAGAAGCGCATTCGTTCGAAACGAAATCATCAGCGGGGGGCGGCTTTTCTGTAATCATCACACTGCCGTTTGAAACCAGACAGCAGATTGAAAAAGAGGCAGCGGAAGACAACGCGACAGTGAATCAAATCAGAAACGAAGCCATATTTGGGGAGCATGCATCTGATAACGCCAGAGGGAATCTCGTCACGAGCCCGGCCATGGCGTTATCAAACCAAAAGGACATATATTCATGACGATAAAAACGATATTGGTCGACGATGAAAAACTTGCCACGCAAGGGCTTCAGATCCGCTTGGCAGAGTTCGAGGATATCGAAGTTATCGATACTTGCAGCAATGGCCGCGAAGCGATTCGCAAAATCAAGACTTTGAAACCCGATCTGGTCTTTCTGGATATCCAGATGCCGGGCTTTGACGGTTTTTCCGTGGTGCAGGGAATCATGGAGATCGAGCCCCCGCTGTTCATTTTCGTAACCGCTTATGCCGACCATGCGGTGCGTGCGTTTGAAGCAGAGGCAGTGGATTATCTGGTCAAGCCGGTTGAACCGGACCGTCTGGCCGATGCGCTGGAACGTGTCCGCGTGCGGCTTAGCGAGAAGCGCGGAGCCGAAGAGATTGAAAAGCTGAAACATGTGCTCAGCGAAGTGGCGCCCGGCGCTATGGCCGATCTGGAAAATGCCGAAGAACCGGCCGCAGCCAGCCGTTATGAAAAGCTGATCAACGTAAAGGACCGCGGCCAGATTTTCCGCGTAGATGTTGATACGATCGAGCGCATTGATGCCGCGGGCGATTATATGTGCATCTATACCGCCGACAATTCGCTCATCCTGCGCGAAACGATGAAAGACCTTGAAAAGCGTCTGGATCCCCGCAATTTCCAGCGCGTCCACCGCTCGACCATCGTCAACCTGGGCCAGGTCCGCGAAGTCAAACCGCATACCAATGGCGAATGTTTCCTCATCCTTGGATCAGGGGCGCAGGTCAAGGTGAGCCGCAGCTACCGCGATGTGGTGGCGCGATTTGTCCACTAATTAAGCATAGCAGAATATTATTACACCGTCATTCCCGCGCAGGCGGGAATGACAAGTAATGATTATTCCCGGCGGGTTTTGAAAAAATCCTTTAACATGGCGGCGCTTTCGGCTTCCTCGAAACCGGCATAAATCTCCGGCACATGGTGGCAGGTGGCGGCGGCGAAGAAATTGACGCCGCTCTCCACCGCGCCGCCTTTCGGGTCAGCCGCGCCGTAATAAAGCCGCCGGATGCGGGCATGGGCAATCGCTCCGGCGCACATGGTGCAAGGCTCCAGCGTCACCCACAAATCGCAGTCGGAAAGCCGGTCCGTGCCCAGCTTTTCCGCCGCAGCGCGCAGTGCGACAATTTCGGCATGGGCAGTGGGATCGCTCGTCCCGCGCGGCCGGTTATGGCCCTCGGCAATAATTTCGCCCTTATGCACAATGACCGCACCGACCGGCACTTCGCCAGCCGCAGCCGCTTCGCGCGCAAGGGCAAGCGCGCGCTGCATATATGTCCGGGCCTGATCCATCACCATCGGGTCCGGCTTTACCGGCCTTTGGCGGGCGGGACCAGATGTTTCACGGGTCAAAGGCAATTTCAGGGCCAGCGGTGCTTGACGGACAGGCAAATTGCAGCTAATTGCGCTGTCTTTCCCATGGGAATCACTCTTTTAATAAAAAATTGGACAAGAACGATGTCGCGGATTTGCGAACTGACAGGTAAAACTCGGATGGTGGGTAATAACGTATCACACGCCAAAAACCGTACCAAGAAAACATTTTTGCCAAACCTGCAAAATGTGACCCTGTTGTCCGACGCGCTCGGCAAAGGCGTAAAGCTGCGGGTATCGACCCACGGTCTGCGTTCGGTCGAGCATGTAGGTGGTCTGGACAACTGGCTGCTGAAAACCTCTGACGAGAAATTGAGCCTGCGCGTTCGCCGCCTCAAAAGAGAAATCGCCAAGAAACAGGTTGCTGCTTAAGCTTCTGTTTTTACAGTTTTAATTTGGAATAGAAGAAAAGCCGGGGCGCGCCTCGGCTTTCGCTTTTGGGGCTTTGGCCGCCCTTTCCTCTTGCTCGTCCGGCAGTAAGCGGAACTTCATCAACAGCGATTGCTGCACCACGTTGAAATTGTCATCCGACGCAATCCAGATGATCGTATCATTCCCTTCTTCCGTAACCGCCAGTGCCTCCATGTTATCCACCGTGAGCGGTGACTTCAGCGAAGCAATAGGCTCGGCGCTCCAGATTTCACCCGGCGCAATCTGCGACAGATCACCGATCGAGACAATCGCCGACACCCCGTCCAGCGGCGTAAACCGGCGATGCAACAACAAGGCGCGGCCATCGGGTAATAACGCCGCATCGGTGATGAGATAACCTTTTGGGGGACGATAACCGAACAGCTTTGGTTCCATGTCCTCTCTCGCCGGATCGCCATCAAAGATCAGTGCCTGATACGCGCCCTTCACCTTGCCATATTGCGCGGATTCAGAGAAAACCAGAAAGCGGTCCCCGCCATCTTCCCCTTGCTCCTCTAGGCGCAGCATTGCTTCGGCACCGCCATTGGACGGCCATTTCTGCATCATCCCGACCTTGTGCGAAGCCTCCTTGCGCGCGAAAGACGGACCATAGCGCCAGATGCTATGCGCCCGTTCATAGCCCACCCAATATTGCCCGGTATCGGGGTTATAAACCATGGATTCCGCATCCCAGTTCTTTTTCGCAAACTGGTTGTCGGCCGCTGGTCCCTCCGGCAAAGGTGCGATATAGGGCCGAGCCGCTTTGCCCTCTTGCTCCATCAAGGTAAAAGCGATCACCACGCCGGAATCGCTCAACATGACAAAGCGGTTATCGGGCAAGGCAAGCATCGAGGAGATGCCCCCGAAATCAGTATTCTCGCTATCCAATATCCATCCCCGCACATATTCAAGCCGCCCCGTTCTTGACCGCGTAGGCGACGTGGAATCCAGACTTACATTCTCCAGGTGGATATATTGGCTGTCATTCTTGTCCGGTGCTGGTCCGCGGACATAAGTCACTGGAACAAGAAAGAATATTAGCGAGAGAGTGGCGATAATACGGTTCACGGCTGACGCCATAGCCGATAAATATGACCAAATATATTCTATTCTGGCCTCTCTATAAAAGTTACGCTAATGACGGCCACAAAGATCGCGAAAGGCTGAATATGAAGAAAACCTACCCTGACGCTACCACTGCACTGGAAGGACTTTTATTCGATGGCATGCATCTGTGTGTCGGCGGATTTGGTTTGTGTGGTATTCCTGAACGGCTGATCGACGGCGTGCTCGAAAACGGCGTGAAGGACCTTACGATCGCTTCCAATAATGCGGGCGTTGATGGCGAAGGGTTGGGCAAGTTGCTGCGGTCGCGGCAGGTGAAAAAGATGATTTCATCCTATGTCGGCGAGAATAAAGAGTTTGAGCGCCAATATCTTTCCGGCGAGCTGGAAGTAGAATTCTGTCCCCAGGGCACCTTGGCCGAACGCTGCCGCGCTGGCGGAGCCGGAATACCGGGCTTCTACACCAAAACAGGCGTCGGCACCCAGGTTGCCGAGGGCAAGGAACACAAGGATTTCGACGGGCAGACCTATATAATGGAGCGCGGCATTTACGCGGACCTCTGCCTTATCAAGGGGTGGAAAGCCGACAAGGCCGGGAACCTGATCTTCCGCAAAACCGCCCGCAATTTCAATGCGCCGATGGCAACCGCCGGAAAAATCTGCATCGCCGAAGTGGAAGAGATTGTCGAAGTTGGCGAACTTGACCCGGACCAGATTCACCTGCCCGGCATTTATGTGAAGCGGCTGATCGACGGCAGTCCCTATGACAAGAAAATCGAATTCAGAACAACACGTGATCGGGAGACAGCATGATGGCTGATGCTGCAAAAGGATGGACCCGCGATCAAATGGCTGCGCGTGCAGCGCAAGAGCTGGAAGACGGCTTTTACGTCAATCTGGGCATCGGTATCCCGACCCTGGTTGCCAACCATGTGCCAGCGGGTGTGACGGTCACACTGCAATCCGAAAATGGGATGCTCGGCATCGGTCCGTTTCCCTATGAAGGCGACGAAGACCCCGACCTTATCAATGCCGGTAAACAGACGATCAGCGAACTGCCGCAGACCGCCTATTTCGGCTCTGACCAAAGCTTTGCGATGATCCGCGGCGGGCATATCGACCTTGCCGTGCTGGGCGGCATGGAGGTCGCGGAAAATGGCGACCTTGCCAACTGGATGGTGCCTGGCAAGATGATCAAGGGTATGGGCGGCGCGATGGATCTGGTTGCGGGCGTCAAGAAAATCATCGTCGTCATGGATCACTGCGCCAAGGACGGCAGCCCCAAATTCATTCAGGAATGCACATTGCCGCTCACCGGCGCCAATGTCGTGGACATGATCATTACCGACCTGTGCGTATTCCGCCGGGACGATCATGACAGTCCGTTCAAGCTGGTCGAACTCGCCCCCGGCGTCACTGCCGAGGAAGTCGCCGAGAAAACAACCGCGGCCTATACTTGAATATAAGGCTGCGCCCTGTCGGCCCGGTTAAACTGACGAATGTAAAATCGAATATATCCTGTAAAGCCGGGTATAGAGGCTTTTACTTGCCTAACAGAACTTGGTCTGCTCCTTAAATAAGAAGGTAGTTACTGGTCGATAAAGGCTTGATTTATACAAATATTGCTCACATCAGATTATTACAACCAAAATGGGTTTAATTTCAGACATTGATGTAATCACGGGATTAAAATGACAGATATAGACAACAGAATGAATGAAACGCTGATTGCATTGACGTCTCAGATCGTGGTGGCGCATCTTAACAATAATAGTGTCGCTGTGTCTGACCTGCCCCTGCTCATCAATAATGTGCATGGCGCAATGACGGAGCTTGTCAGCGGGGCCGAGCCGACAAAGACGCAGCAGAAACCCGCCGTTCCCATCAAGGATTCGATTCAGCCGGATTATATTGTCTGCCTGGAAGACGGTAAGAAATTCAAGATGCTGAAACGGCACCTGATGACAAGCTATAATATGACGCCCGAAGAATATCGCGCGAAATGGGGCTTGCCAGCAGATTATCCCATGGTGTCCCCCAACTATTCCAAAGTCCGTAGCGGCCTTGCCACGGAAATTGGTCTGGGGCGAAAATAGAGTCGGCTCATATATCTGATATATTCAATAAAGCGTCCGCGCTTAATTCACTGGCGGAAGGCTAACTAAACAGACAGAGGACTTATAGTCCCGCTGTCTGGCAAGGCGCTCTTGTCCTGTGAGAAAGCCGAAACTCTGACCAAAGCCGCCCAATCTTTTACCAGATCCACACCGCGCCGGATTAGCGAAACAAAATTGTTTCTCTTGTCCATGGCCTGCGCCGTGGCGGTGGCAAATGGCTATTATATTCACCCGCTTATCGCTCCGGTCGGCGCAGATTTCGGTGTCGGCGGATCGCTGCTCGGTCTGGTCCCTGCGCTCAACCAGGTTGCGCTGGCTCTCGGCATATTATTGCTCTTGCCGCTGGGCGACCGGATCAACAATCGCAAGCTGGTTATTACCTTTGCCGTGGGTCAACTCGCTGCACTGACGATCATGGCTCTGGCGCAGGATTTCAGGCTCTTTGTTGCCGCATCTTCGCTGCTTGGCTTTGCGACCATTACGCCCTATTTACTACCCGCTTATGTGACCCGCCGCGTCCGGCCCGACCGGATTGGCCATGTCACCGGCATCATGTCCGCAGGGATAACCGTCGGCTTGCTGGGCAGCCGTGCGGGCGCAGGTGTGCTGGGCCATTATTTTGGCTGGCGTTCGGCTTATTGGGTAGGCGCGGCGCTTACCTTGCTATTGCTATTCATCCTGCCGCTCATCATGGAGAAAGATGAAAGCTTCCGCGATGGCAGCGAGCCGCAGGAAAGCTATGGCGCACTGATCGCGTCGTTATGGCCGATTATCAAGACCATGCCCGACCTGCTTCTTGCTGGCCTGATACAGGCTTTGTCATTCGGCCTTTTTCTCGCTTTGTGGCTGGGTGTAGGGCTTCATGTTACCAGCCCGCAAATGGGTTATGGCGTGGATGTGGTCGGTTATCTTGCGGTGCTGGCCGGGGTCAATATTCTTGCAGCGCCATGGTCTGGCCGACTGGCGGATCGCATCGGCCCGGAAAACGCACGCGTCCTGTTTGCGACTTCCCAGGTGATTGGTGCAATCCTGCTGATCTTTGCCGAGAACAGCCTGTGGATGCTCATCCTGCCCATCATATTCAGCAATTTTGGCGGCACATCCATGGACATTGCAAACCGGACCATATTGTTCAACCGGGCACCGGAAATCCGCACCCGGTTAATGACCATCTATATCGTCATCATGTTCACCGGAGGCGGATTTTCAAGCTGGCTTGGCACCGCCGCTTATGCCTGGGGCGGGTGGGATGGCATTGTCGCGATGTCGCTTGTCTTTGTCAGCATGGTCATGGCTCTTGCGCTCTGGGGCCTGCGTTTCCGCAAAGCTAGAGCTTGACCAGAACCTTGCCGATATTGCCGCCGCTAAACAGCTTGTCATAGGCGCTCAGCACATTTTCAACGCCGTCTGTCACATCAAAAGGCGTGTCGATCAGACCCTGATCCAGCCATTCTTTCAACTGCGCGGTGAGCTTGTCCCCCTGATCCATGAAGTCGGGGCAGAAAAAGCCTTCGATCCGCAGCCGCTTCATCAAGATCTGGTCAAAATTCTCCGGCCCCTGCCCACGCCCATCGCCTTTATATTGCGCCAACAAACCGCATATCGCCACCCGGCCATAATGCGCCATATTGGGCAATACTGCATCCAGTATCGGCCCGCCGACATTGTCAAAATAGGCATTGATCCCGCCATCAACCTTGGCAAGCTCTGCTGCTATATCATCATTTTTATAGTCAATCGCCTTGGTAATGCCGAGCTCTTCCTCCAGCCAGCGGCACTTGTCCGGCCCGCCCGCGAGTCCATAGACATTCGCACCCAGGATTTTGGCAATCTGGCAAGCCAGCACCCCGGTTGCGCCCGCCGCTGCCGAGACAACTACATTGTCCCCGGCCTTCACTCCTGCGGTTTCTTTCAAGCCCCAAAGCGCTGTCCAGCCGTTTAATCCCAGCACACCGAAATGCTGTTTAATATCGCTGATATTGGCATCGACCTTAACCAGTCCGGCAGATTCCGGCTCGATCACCGCATATTCCGCCCATTGTCCAAAACCGCGCACCAGATCACCCTCGGCATAGTCGGCGTTGCGGGACTGCACCACATGACCCAAGCCCAGACCGACCATTTTCGTGCCAAGTTCGAGCGGCGGTTGATAGCCGTCTTCACGCTCCGTCATCCACATGCGCGTGCCGGCGTCCATCGACAGATAAGCGTTTTTGACCAGCACCTCGCCTTCGGCAATGTCCGTAATGGTTTCTGTTTCCAGTGACAGCGCACTGGCTACATCTTCACCTTCGGGCCGTTTGTTCAGTCGCCAATAGCGGTTCTCGGTCATCAATCCTGCTCCTTGTTCTGGACGAGCAATTTAGAGCAATTGTTCCTGTTCGATACTATTCTTATTGGCGGGGAGGCTGAACATCATCCCGTCTTCGCCCAGCACAATTTTGCCATCATACGCGTCATCGACCCCTTTAAGATAATAGGATTTCAGATAGTCCACCGGAACCGCCGGAATGATATGGGTGAAGACCAGCATTTTTGCCTTGGCCGCCTGCGCTGTCTCTCCCGCCTGCACAGGCGAGGTGTGATAATCCGGAATATCCGACATGATTTTTTCCGGCCCCGGCCGCTCGGCCTTTTTCATCGCCGTCTGGGTGAGCGCGACCATTTCCGTGTTCAACACTTCATGCACCAATATGTCGCAGCCATTGCACGCTTTTTCCACGGCCACGCTTTTTGATGTGTCGCCGCTGAACACGACGGAGCGGCCCTTATAATCAAAGCGATAGCCGACTGCCGCGCTAACCGGTTCATGCTCGACCGCAAAGGATGTGACCTTCACCCCGTCATGGTCATAAACGACCAGTTCCGCACCCGTTTCCGGCAAGACAAAAGGCCGGGCGATGCCCCCTGCTCCAGATGGCGGAACGGTCTTTTCCCCGTGATGCGCGACGCGGTAGGTGACATCAGTGGCATAGGCCATGTCAAGCCCTTCCACGACCGATTCGACGCCCTCTGGCGCTATTACGGGCAAGGGCAGCGTCCGGCCGCCACCTGCCCATCGCAGGAGCAGGAGTTCGCCCATGCCGTCAATATGATCGCTGTGGAAGTGCGTCAGGAACAGCGCTTCCGTAGCGCCTAGATCGAGGCCCATCAGGCCAAGCTTCCGCACCGCGCCGCCGCCGATATCGACGACAAACATCTTGCCATCGACGATGACCGCAGAGCATGGCCCGGCCCGCTTCGGATCAGGCAGCGGAGAGCCTGTGCCGCACAGCACGACGTGCATCCCGTCCGGAAGATCGCCGATAACATCCGTTGATGCGACTTTATTGACGGCACTGGTAAATATCCGTTTGCCGATTTGTTCGCTGAATAGCGCCCCCGCCGCCACGAGCAGAAGCAACAGGGCCAACAGCCCTATCCCCAGTCTCTTCATCATCCCCTCCCCCGTTTTTGCCCGTTTTACGAGCTTATTTCATTCAACACTCCACCAGGTTGACGGCCAGACCGCCTTGCGATGTTTCCTTGTAACGCTCGCTCATATCCAAGCCTGTTTTGCGCATTGTCTCGATCACTTCATCCAAGCTGACCCGGTGTGTGCCATCACCCATGATCGCCAGCCGAGCCGCTTCGATTGCCTTGACCGCGCCCACGGCATTGCGCTCGATGCAGGGCACCTGCACCAGTCCCGCAACCGGGTCGCAGGTCAGGCCGAGATTATGCTCCATGCCGATTTCCGCTGCATTTTCGACCTGCAATGGCGTCCCGCCCCAGGCCGCCGTCAATCCGCCCGCCGCCATAGAGCAGGCAACGCCAACTTCCCCTTGGCACCCCACTTCCGCACCGGAGATTGAGGCATTTTCCTTGAACAGCGATCCGATGGCCGCTGCCGTCAACAGGAAGGTCTCCACCCCTTCCGCATCGGCTTTGGGAGAAAAACGTTCGTAAAAACGCAGGACAGAAGGGACAATACCAGCCGCGCCGTTGGTAGGGGCGGTGACCACCTTGCCGCCAGCCGCATTTTCCTCGTTCACCGCCAGCGCCCACAGGTTCACCCAGTCGAGCACGGTCAGCGGGTCGGACAGAGAACGTTCTTGCCGTTCCATCAGGCGCGCATGGATAAGCGGCGCACGGCGTTTCACCCGCAATCCGCCCGGCAACACTCCGCCCGACTTCATTCCGCGGTCGATACAGGCCGACATCGCATCGGCAATTTCCCGGATGCCCGCGCTGATCTCGTCATCCATTCTGGCTGCGCGTTCGTTATTGCGCATGATGTCTGCGATCGAGAGGTTTTTCTCTTGCGCTATGGCGAGCAGGTCCGCGCCGGAGCGAAAGGGATGGGGAACATCCCAAAGGCCGCTTTCCGGATTGTTGGTGCCGATCTGGTCTTCGTCCAGTATCGCACCGCCGCCGACCGAATAATAAACGCGGGTCGCAAGCTCCTCCTCGCCGGCAAAGACGGTAAAGCGCATGGCGTTGGAGTGGAAATCGAGCCGTTTATGCTGGTCGAAAATGACATCGCCTTCTTCATCAAAGGCAATGTCCCGCACCCCGCCCAGCCGGATGCGCTTTTCGCTCCTGATCTTCTGGACCAGTATTTCGGCGGCGTCGGGTTCGATATTCTGCGGCACCTGACCCGACAGGCCGAGCAGGATCGCCCGGTCGGTCGCGTGTCCCTTGCCCGTGAGCGCGAGGGAGCCGAATAATTTCGTCTCCACCCGCGTCACCTGATCCAGCAAGCCCTGATCCGCCAACCGCTCGGCAAAGGTCGCCGCGGCCAACATCGGTCCCATGGTGTGGGAGCTTGATGGCCCGACACCTATTTTGAAAAGATCAAAGGTGCTGGCGACCATGGCCGATTACGACTTTTTAGTTTCAGCGATCCAATGATCGACATTTTTCTCCAAAATGTGGAGCGGCACGGCTCCGTCACCCAAAACCGTGTCGTGGAAACCGCGAATATCGAAATCATCACCCAGTGCTTTTTCCGCCTTGGCGCGCAGTTCCTGGATTTTCAGCATACCGATCTTGTAGCTTGTCGCCTGACCCGGCATCACCAGATACCGGCGCACTTCGGACCGCACGGAAGTTTCCGGAATCGGTGAGTTAGCGAGGAAATATTCTACTGCCTTTTCTTCGCTCCAGCCTTTGGAATGCATACCGGTGTCCACGACCAGCCGGATCGCGCGCCACATTTCCGTCGTCAACCGGCCAAAGTCGGAATAATGGTCCTTATAAGCGCCCATTTCCTTGGCCAGAGTTTCGGAATATAGCCCCCATCCTTCGCTGAACGCAGCGAAATGGCTGCCTTGCGAGCGGAATTTGGGAACGTCGGTCAACTCGTTCGCAATCGAGATTTGCATGTGGTGACCGGGATTACCTTCATGGTAGGCGATCACTTCCAGCGTATGGATCGGCATCGCCCGCATGTCAGACAAATGCGCGTAATAGGTGCCGGGCCGTGAACCGTCCGGTGTGCCGGGGCGGTAATGTTGGGCCGCGCCATCCTGCTCGCGGAAAGGCTCGACCCGCTTCACTTCCAGATCGGCTTTCGGCAATATTCCGAAAAATTCCGGCAGCCGCGTTTTGATGAATGCCAGATGCTTCTCGGCCGCGTCAATATAGTCCTGTGCGCCTTTATCATCGTCGGAGAAATAGAATTGATCGTCTTCGCGCAGGAAAGTGAAGAAGGCAGACAGGTCACCCTCAAAGCCTGTTTTCTCCTTAATCGCTTCCATCTCGCCGCGGATACGCGCGACTTCGGAAAGGCCGATATTATGGATCTCGTCGGCGGTCAGGTCCGTGGTGGTCTGATTGGCCAGGCGGTAATTATAATAAGCCTCTCCATTGGGCAATTCGGACGCGCCAAAAGCCACTTCCTTCGTGTTGGGCATATCCTGTTTGAACCAGGCGATGATCCGGTCATAAGACGGTTTCAGTGTTTCGGTCAGGGCCACACGCGCCTGTTCTTTTAGCTCGTCGGACCGGTTCTGGGTAATTTTACCGGCTTCAACTAGCCCGGCCAGCTTGCTTTGGGTCGCTTCCCAAAGAGCAGACGGCTCGCCATCATCAAATGGCGTGCCCGTGGTTATTTTTTCCGACTGGTCGATCACGCCTTCATAGGAAAAGCGCGGTGGGCGGGTTCCTGCCTCGGCATTGGTCTGCGCCCGCACAAGCAACTGGTCCAGCGCCCGCGCGCTGCCTTTCAGACGCGCGATAAAGGCGACCATGTCTTCCTCAGTCTCGACACGGTGCTGGTTAATCAGGAAGGTCGGGAAAAATGATTGCTGCCCGTTAAACTGGTGCAGCACATAGGTATTTTTGCGGAACGGAACGCCTGCTTCTTCGCGCTGCAGGTTAAACAGCCACATGTCCCATGATATTTTGCCGTCATGCGTCAATTTGTCATAGTCAAAGTCGCGCTTCATCTCGGCCGTGGCATTTCTCATCCACTCCAGCTGGCGGTCTTCCGCTTCGATTGAATAATCATCAATCTGGTCATAATCCGTTTTGCGCCCCAAAAAGGTCTGGCTGATCGGACTGAAAGCAAGCTGCTCTTCGAATTTCTTGTCGAACCATGCGTTAAGCCGCTCGGTCTCGGTCTGCTGGGCCTGCGCGCTGGTTGAGGAAGCAGTTGCTGTGTCCTGAGCCTGTACCGGCTGCGCCGTTGCAGCAAAAGCCGCCAGCGAAGTGGAGGCCAATATGAGCGTGAGAAATCTGGTCATGCAGTCTGATCCTTATAAAACATTACAATAGCAACCACATGGCACAATCGAGACTGTTTGAAAATAGTAGCAGGTAGCTGCGTGTTTTCAGGACATAAAAAAATCAGGGCACAAAAAAGGGGCCGGAAGTTTCCTTCCAGCCCCTGATTTGTTCAGCCTGAGCCGAGCGTTTGAACGGATCGGGTTTAGAAGCCCATTCCGCCCATGCCGCCCATTCCGCCCATGCCACCCATGTCGGGCATGCCACCGGCTTTGTCGTCTGATGGCGATTCTGCCACAGCCGCTTCGGTGGTGATGAGCAGACCAGCAACCGAAGAAGCGTCCTGCAATGCAGCGCGCACAACTTTGGTCGGGTCGATCACGCCAGCTTTAACAAGGTCTTCATAAACATCGGTTGATGCGTTGAAACCAAAGGTCTTGCTTTTCTGGTCAAGCATTTTGCCAGCGACAACTGCGCCGTCAAAACCAGCATTTTCCGCGATCTGACGAACAGGAGCCTGCAGCGCTTTACGAACAATGTCGATCCCACGGGTCTGATCGTCGTTGATGCCACTAAGGCCTTCCAATACGGCAGTTGCATAAAGAAGCGCAGCACCGCCGCCTGCAACAATGCCTTCTTCAACAGCAGCACGCGTAGCATGCAGCGCATCGTCAACGCGGTCTTTCTTCTCTTTCACTTCAACTTCGGTCGCACCGCCGACTTTGATTACGGCAACACCGCCAGCGAGTTTCGCCAGACGTTCCTGCAGTTTTTCTTTGTCATAGTCGGATGTGGTGTTTTCGATCTGCGAACGGATCGCTTCCACGCGTGCTTTGATGTCTTTCGAGTCGCCAGCACCGTCAACAATGGTGGTGTTGTCTTTGTCGATCGTGACGTTTTTCGCTTCACCGAGCATGTTCAGCGTAACGCTTTCCAGCTTGATGCCAAGGTCTTCGGAGATCATTTCACCGTTGGTGAGGATCGCGATATCTTCGAGCATTGCTTTACGACGATCACCGAAACCAGGTGCTTTCACCGCTGCGATTTTCAGACCGCCGCGCAGTTTGTTGACAACCAGGGTCGCCAGCGCTTCGCCTTCAATATCTTCGGCAATGATCAAAAGCGGACGTCCGGCCTGCACAACAGCTTCCAGAATCGGGAGCATAGGCTGCAAGTTGGTCAGCTTTTTCTCGTGGATAAGGATGTAAGGATTGTCGAGGTCCGCAATCATCTTGTCCGGGTTGGTAATGAAGTAAGGGGACAGGTAACCGCGGTCAAACTGCATGCCTTCAACAACGTCGAGTTCAAAGTCGAGACCTTTGGCTTCTTCAACCGTGATAACGCCTTCTTTGCCGACTTTTTCCATGGCTTCAGCGATTTTCTCGCCAACTTCTCTGTCACCATTGGCAGAGATAATGCCAACCTGGGCGATTTCCGCGCTGTCTTTTACATTTTTGGAAGTCTTTTTCAGTTCAGCCACAACAGCTTCAACAGCCTGGTCGATACCGCGCTTCAGATCCATCGGGTTCATACCGGCGGATACAGACTTCATGCCTTCTTTAACGATGGCTTGAGCCAGAACGGTCGCTGTGGTGGTGCCGTCGCCAGCAACATCGTTGGTTTTCGATGCTACTTCGCGCAGCATCTGAGCGCCCATATTTTCGAACTTGTCTTTCAGTTCGATATCCTTGGCAACCGATACACCGTCTTTGGTGATGCGCGGTGCGCCGAAGGATTTGTCGAGAACGACGTTACGGCCTTTTGGGCCCAAGGTTACTTTGACGGCGTCGGCCAGCGTGTTCACACCTTTAAGAATGCGTTCACGGGCATCACGTCCAAATTTTACGTCTTTAGCAGCCATTTTCTACTTTCCTTTTTCTGTGCCCCAGACCTGTCCTGCGGGTGGCGGGACTGTCAGGGCATATTGATTATCCGTCCGCATTTTCCGGTAAAGCTCGGTAACGAGCGCGGATGTGCGGATTTCAAAAAGCGGTATTATTCAACGATACCGAGAATATCGCTTTCTTTCATGATGAGCAGTTCTTCACCTTCAACGGTGACTTCCGTGCCGGACCATTTGCCGAACAGGATGCGGTCGCCTTCTTTAACGTCGAGAGCGATTGGATCGCCGTCTTCGTCTCTCAGGCCTTTACCAGCTGCAACAACTTCACCTTCGGAAGGCTTTTCCTGCGCGCTATCTGGAATGATAATCCCGCCAGCGGTTTTCGTATCCGCCTCTACGCGGCGAACCAGTACACGATCATGTAGTGGACGAAATTTCATATATTTCCCTTTCTTGTCCAAATTCTTTCCTGCGGCTTGCTCCCTTAGCCTGGCCACCAGGAATATATTCTATGGAGGATTAGCACTCTCTTGAGTCGAGTGCTAACGGGGTTCATATGGGCCATATAAACCCGGCGTCAAGGCCTGTGGCAAAAATTTCACAATGTTTTTCGTAATGACTTTCGCGCTGTTCTGTCCGGGGCTTTCCCGGAGGGTTTCTAGCGGCCTTTCATGACGGTAATTGGTCACAAAAATCACCGCGCACCAAAACTTCCGCCCCCGCTTTTCATCACAATGCAAACAGGACTATGATAGCATCCGCATAACCGCTGGTAATTTACATGTAGTATGACCATATCAAAGGCGGCGAACGACAAAGGTCCGCCACATTTTTTTGGAGAAGAGCGACAATGCAATTTGCACGGGCAGCCTGGAGATTTCTGGTAGCAATAAAAGACGGTCTGGTGCTGATCGCCATGCTGCTATTCTTTGCTGCTCTCTATGCCGCTTTATCTTCCCGCCCCAATGTCGCGGCCATCGGTGAAGGCGCTCTGCTGCTCGACCTGAACGGTGTCATCGTCGAACAGCCTGCCCAGATCGACTTTCTCGCCACGCTGACGGCTGATGAAAATGCGATCCGCGAATATCGGCTGCGCGATGTAGTCCGCGCGATTGATTCTGCTGCCACGGATGACCGGGTAAAGGCAGTTGTTCTGGACCTCAGCACCTTTCTGGGCGGCGGACAGACCAGCCTGAGCGCGATTGGCGAGGCGCTGGAACGGGTGAAGAAAACCGACAAGCCGATTTATGCCTTTTCCAATTTCTACAGCGACGACAGCTATCAACTCGCGGCCCATGCCGATGAAATCTGGATGGACCCGATGGGCGGCGTCATCTTTGCCGGACCGGGCGGCAACCGGCTTTATTTCAAAAACCTGATCGAACAGATCGGCATCACCGCCCATATTTACCGGGTCGGCACCTATAAAAGCGCGGTGGAGCCCTTCATGCGCGCCGACCAGTCACCAGAGTCGAGAGAAGCATCCGAAGCGCTCTATTCCGTATTATGGGATAGCTGGATAGCAGAGGTGAAAAAGGCACGGCCGCAAGCGCTCGTCCAGCCTTATGCCAATGACCCGGCCAGCTTTGTCCGGACCGCAGGCGGCGATTATACCAAGGTGGCGGCTCAGCAAAAGCTGATCGACAAGATCGGCGACCGCGTGGCCTTTGGCCGCTATGTCGCCAGCAAGGTGGGCACGGATAAAAAGCCTTCGCCTGACAGTTTCAAATCCATCGCTTATGATAATTTCGTCGCCGCGCACCCGGTTAAGACGAATGGCGATCCGATTGGCGTCATTACTGTTGCCGGTGAAATCGTGAGCGGCAAAGCGGGGCCGGGTATCGCCGCCAGTGGCCGCATAGCCGAGCAGATTTATGCCGCTCTGGAAAAAGAGGAAATCAAGGCGCTGGTCGTGCGGGTGGATTCGCCCGGCGGCTCCGCTTTTGCCAGCGAGGAAATCCGCCTTGCGCTTGCCGATGTTAAACAGGCCGGAATCCCTATCGTCATTTCCATGGGCGATGTAGCGGCCAGCGGGGGTTACTGGGTCGCGGCGGCAGGCGATCATATCATGGCCGAGCCTGACACGATTACAGGCTCCATCGGCGTGTTCGCTGTCTTGCCCAGTTTTGAGAAGATGCTGGGCAAATGGGGCATTACCACCGATGGTGTGCAGACCACGCCTTTATCTGGCGAACCGGATTTCGTGGGCGGGTTCAGCGAAGACGTAAACACCATATTGCAGTCGGGCGTCGAGCATAGCTACCAGAGCTTCCTGAAACTGGTTGGCGATGCCCGCGGCAAATCCAGCGCAGAGGTGGACAATATTGGTCAGGGCCGCGTCTGGGACGGCGGCACAGCACGGCAGCTAGGACTGGTCGACAGCTTTGGCGGCATGGATGATGCGCTGGCCGAAGCGGCGAAACGCGCCGGTCTGAAAGAAGCGAGCTATTATCCCGAATATCTGGAAGCAGAGCCGGGCTTCCGCCTGCTCCCCATCGACGGGCTTCCCTTTGGCGAGGCAACGCAGGCTCCGGTAACGGGATTAGTCGGATGGGCTGCGCGACAGCAAAAAACCGTGTTTGCCGAGGCGCTAAACACCGCCCGCGGCCTTATGATGCGCGAGGATGTGCAGGCGCTATGTCTGGAATGTGGTGGTAGCTGGCAACGGGGTAAAAGCGGGTCGCCTGACCTGCTCACGCTGCTCAAAAGCTACTGGTGAGTGTCGCTCTCCTCTGCCCCGCGATAGGATGGCAGGGCGAGGCCTTTGACTATCGCCAGTCCGCGCAGGAAGAAACCGGCGGTAAAGGCAATGATAGCGGCCACAAAGCCTGTCATCCCCGCCTGAACCAGCCCGACGAAGGAAAAGGCAGCTAACGCCCCCGCTGTCACATAAAGTTCAGGCCGTATGATGATAGACGGTTCCCCGGCGATCAGGTCGCGGATCACACCGCCGACACAGCCGGTAAATATCCCCATGATGGCCGCAGGAACGGGATCAATCCCCATTTGCATCGCTTTGGCCGCGCCGAACACCGAATAAGCCGCAAGGCCAATCGCATCGAACCAGTCCACCGCCGCCGGTCGCCATATCCGCACCGGCGTGACCCACACGATTAGCGCGATGGACATACACAGCACCGCAACCCGGTTATCCTGCACCCAGAAGACCGGCGCGCCGATCAACAGGTCGCGAACCGTTCCGCCGCCCACGCCCGTCACAAGGGTGAAAAATCCGAATGTCACCAGGGTATGCCCATGCCGGGCCGCGACCAGCGCACCGGACATAGCGAACACAGCAATGCCGAACAGGTCGAGCCAGCCGAGCGCATTGGCGAGAATGGTGCCATGCATATAATTCTCCTTTAACCCCGCTCCCCCTT
>JADMKQ010000110.1 GCA_015478735.1 Sphingorhabdus sp.
TGAGCAAAGTTTTGGTAATCGGCGCAGGTGGCGTCAGTTCTGTGGCTGTTCACAAAATGGCACAGATAGTCGCTGCCAAAACAGGACCGTTTTCGGATATCGTACTGGCCAGCCGGACAGTGTCCAAATGTGAGGCTATTGCGGAATCAGTGAAGCAAAGAACCGGCGTGGAAATTGAAACGGCCCAGGTGGATGCGGACGATGTTCCCGCAATGACCGCCTTGATTGAAAAGGTGAAACCCGATCTGGTCGTCAATCTCGCGCTGCCTTATCAGGACTTACCGATCATGGATGCCTGTCTCGCGACCAAGACCGACTATCTCGACACCGCCAATTATGAACCGCGGGACGAGGCAAAGTTCGAATATAAATGGCAATGGGACTATCATGACCGGTACCGCGATGCCGGCATCATGGCTTTGCTCGGCTCCGGCTTTGACCCCGGTGTGACATCGGTTTTCACGACATGGCTCAAAAAGCACCATTTCGACCGCATTGACACGCTGGATATACTCGATTGCAATGGCGGCGATCACGGGCAGCATTTCGCAACAAACTTCAATCCCGAGATCAACATCCGGGAAGTAACCGCTCCCGCACGCCACTGGGAAAACGGATCATGGGTCGAAACACCAGCCTTGTCCCACAAACAGGCATTCGATTTTGACGAAGTGGGTGAGCGCAACATGTATCTCATGTATCATGAGGAGATTGAATCGCTGTCGAAACATATCCCGGAAATCAACCGTATCCGCTTCTGGATGACCTTTGGCGATGCCTATCTCAAGCATCTTGAGGTGTTACAGAATGTCGGAATGACTTCGATTGAACCGATTGAATATGAAGGCCAGCAAATTGTGCCGCTTCAATTCCTGAAAGCCGTATTGCCGGAACCCGCCAGCCTCGGCGAATCGACAAAGGGCAAGACCAACATCGGCGTGATCGCGACAGGTGAAAAAGACGGAGTGAAGAAAACCCTCTACGTCAAAAACATCTGCAGCCACGAAGCCGCCTTCGAGGAAACCGGAAATCAGGGAGTCAGCTACACCACCGGAGTACCGGCCATGATCGGTGCGGCTTTGATGCTGTCAGGGAAATGGACAGGCAAAGGCGTATTCAACATGGAAGAGTTCGATCCCGACCCCTTCATGGACATGTTGAACGAGCATGGCCTGCCCTGGAGCGTGGAAGAGCTGGACGCGCCGCTGGCATTCTAAGATGGAAACAAAAGCAGGAGATCCCGGCGCATTCGCGCGTTTCGATTTGACCCGTGTGCCCTCTCCCGCCTTTGTCGTGGACGAGGCCGCTATCCGCCGGAATCTGGAAGTTCTGGCGGATGTAAAGGCACGGTCAGGGGCAAAAATATTATTGGCGCTGAAGGCTTTTTCAATGTGGTCGCTCGCGCCTGTCATCGACGAATATCTCGACGGGTGCTGCGCCTCCGGCCTGTGGGAAGCGAGGCTCGCCGCCGGGCATTTCAAGGGTTCGATTAGCACCTATTCTCCTGCCTATAAAAAGACTGATCTGGAAGAAATTGCTACGCTTTCCGAGCATATTATTTTCAACAATCCTGCTCAGATCAACCGCTGGAAAGACCAGATCACGAAAGAGATCGGCCTGCGTCTCAACCCTGAAATTGCGCTGGGCGAAACACCGAAATATGACCCCAGTCAGCCGCATAGCCGTTTGGGATTTCCAGTTTCGCAGCTACAAGCATCGCATTTTGACGACCTGTACGGAATTCATTTCCACAACCTTTGCGAACAGAATTTCAGAGAGTTGGAACAGACCTGGAAAAAAATCGAGCCTGTCATCGCACCCCATTTTGACAAGCTTAAATGGATAAACCTTGGCGGCGGTCATCATATAACCCGGGAAGATTATGACCGCGATGCACTAGTCCGGTTTCTAAGCGACCTGAAAGCCAGATCGGGCTGTGAAATCTATCTGGAACCGGGAGAGGCCGTTGCGCTTGATGCAGGGATATTAGTCGGGGAGCTTCTCGATATATTCGACAACGGCATGCCCGTCGCTATCACGGATATTTCCGCCACATGCCACATGCCGGACGTTATCGAAGCGCCCTATCGTCCCGCGATGCTAGGAGAACGCAGCGACGGCGGCCCCATCCGGCTAGGCGGGCCAAGTTGTCTGGCTGGTGATATTATCGGTGACTACCGGCTTCCTGAACCGCCCCATATTGGTCAGCGGATCGCCTTTCTGGATCAGGCCCATTATTCGATGGTGAAGACCAACACGTTCAACGGCGTTCCCCTGCCCTCTATCTGGCTATGGAACAGTGAAACCGATGATTTGCGCTGTGTAAAACAGTTTGACTGGACCGAGTTTCGTGACCGGCTTAGCTGAAGCCCCAGATGAAAAGTTCCACAGCAACAACATTCGGTCCTTGTTCATAATTTATCGACTAAATACACTTTACAGACCGTAACTGCGAACATATATCCGCCCGCACTGCCCCATGGCCGACCCCGAATCATCATGGCAAAACCGCAAGGCAGCTCAATTGATAACAGAAATGTAGGGGTTCCCTTGAGTTGCACAATTATGATAATGCACAGGAGCTGACGAAGGCTCTTAGTCCTGACATCCCAGTTTTACTGAATCGTCCACACGCTGCCCGGCGTGCGGCGCGCTATTTCGTTGAACAGTTTCCCGGCAGGTCGCTTTACGCAGTTAAAGCCAATCCTTCGCCCGAGCTTCTGAAACTGCTCTACAACGAAGGCGTGACGCATTTTGACGTGGCATCGCTTGAGGAAGTGCGCCTAGTCCGTGCCATCTTGCCGGAAGCGGAACTGTGCTTCATGCATCCGATCAAATCCGAAGCGTCTATTCGCGAAGCTTATTACGATCACGGCGTGCGTGTTTTCTCGCTCGACAGCATTGACGAGCTTGAAAAGATTGAACGCGCTACTGACAACGCAGAAGATTTGACGCTCTGTGTACGTTTAAAGGTCGCATCGGAATTCTCGCAAATCAGCCTTGCATCAAAATTCGGCATTGATGTTGATGATAGCACGGCACTGTTGATGCGTGCCCGTCAGACCGCCGACGCGCTTGGCATTTGTTTCCATGTCGGAAGCCAGGCTATGACCCCGCTTGCCTATGTCCATGCACTGGAACGGGTTCGCATGGCGATTGTCGAAGCATCCGTCACGGTTGATATTGTCGATGTAGGTGGCGGGTTCCCTTCCATTTATCCAGACATGGAGCCCCCTTCACTCAACCATTATTTCAGCGCGATCAGCCGAACTTTCGAAGATCTGCCGATCAGCTATTCCGCTGAACTCTGGTGTGAACCGGGCCGCGCGCTGGCAGCTGAATATAATTCGCTGATCGTAAAGGTCGAGCAGCGCCGCGGTAACGAGCTGTATATCAACGATGGCGCCTATGGCACTTTGTTTGATGCTGCACATATTGGCTGGCGCTTTCCCGTAAAGCTGATCGGCGGCACATCACCCGATGCGGCCTCCACCGAGTATAGCTTTTACGGTCCCACATGCGACGACATGGATCACATGGCCGGGCCGTTCATTCTGCCCGATGATGTGAAGACCGGTGATTATATAGAGATCGGTATGCTCGGCGCTTATGGCTCAGCGATGCGGACCAAGTTTAATGGTTATGGCTCAATCGACGACTATGATGTCATCGATGAACCTATGGCAAGCGTCTATGTCGGTGAAAATCTGGACCGCACGAACCGGGAAAATGTTGTCTCGTTCCCTGGGGCGTAACTGCTCGGTTTAGCCTGTCCTTAATTGTCCAGTTAAGTTGGGTTTGACAATTATAAATATGTAAAGCAAGTTCCCCCGGTCTGCTGTCGATTGGGGGAATATTGTCATCCCCTAAAGAAAAGCAAATATTAAGACTTTTTAGGAGGGGGAATTAAATGGAATATAGTCCTATATTACAGCCAGTAGTGGCGCTCATCTTATGGACCATGCTGATGTGGCTTTGGATGTATGTCACGCGCATACCAGCCATGAACAAGGCGAAGATTGATACAGCCAATCTGAAAGGCGGAACCGGAGCTAGTCTTGACGAGTTGCTGCCAGCAGAAGTCCAGTGGAAGGCACATAATTATAACCATTTGCTGGCCGAGCCGACGCTATTTTATGCGATCGCCCTTGTGCTTGCCATGATCGGGCAAGGCGGAGGATATAATCTGATTATCGCGTGGATCTATGTCGGATTACGGGTTCTGCACAGCTTGATCCAGGCAACTGTGAACAGAGTTATGTTCCGCTTTCTGGTGTTCATGTTGTCCAGTATTTGCATAATCATTCTGACAATCCAGGCAGCTCTCACTGTGTTCGGTTAAGGCTGTTTAGAAAAGCTCGATACCAGTTCTACATGGGTAGACCATAAAAACTGCCCGACTGGCCAAACGGTATCCAGTGTATACCCGGCATCGCATAATTGCTTCGCATCGCGAGCAAAGCTTGCCGGGTTGCAACTGATATAGCAGATTTTAGGGACTTCCGATTGTGCGAGTTGTGCCACCTGATCCCGCGCACCCGCTCTTGGAGGATCAAGTATAACAGCACCAAAGCGGTTTAACTCAGCCGGGCTCAGTGGTCGCCTGAACAGATCGCGATGCTCGGTAAAAACCTGGCGCTTGGACAGGTTCGCTGCCATTTGCAGCGCGCCTATCGCATCACGTGATCCTTCAGCTGCATAGATTTTCCGACTATCTCCCAAAGCCAGTGCAAATGTGCCGAGGCCAGCGAATAAGTCAGCCACAAATTTGCTATCACCCACTGTTTCAAGCATGGCAGAAACCAGCGCATCTTTACCCTCATGTGTGGGTTGTAAAAAACTGTTATGCGGCAAAGCTACAGGTACACCACCCAATGTGACCGTTACCGGTTCCGGTTCCCACTGCGTTTCGGGGCCAAAGCCGTTGTCCACAGAAAGCCGCGCTAAACCATTTTCTTTGGCAAAATCCGCCAACGCCACCCGTTCTTCCAAACTCTCCGGTTCATAATTATTGATGCACAGGTCAACGCCTTGGTCAGCCAGACTCATCTCGATATTCATATCATGCTTGCGCCGGGCGACGGATTTCAGAAAAACCCGTAATGGCTGAATGACCGCAAAAAGCTCCGGACGCATGATCTCACATTGTTTCAGGTCAACGATGCGGTGACTGCCAGCGCCGCTAAAACCCAATTTGAAAGCCTTGCCCATCATGGCACCTCGCATGCTTGCACGAATTCGGCTTTTCGGTTTTGATATTTGCGGGACGTGAAGTGTATCGGGAACTAAGCCCTGCCCTTCCAAAGCATATAAAACACGGTCAGTTACAAATTGCGCATAACTTTCCGCATCCAAATGCTGGAGATTACATCCGCCGCATTTCTGAAAGTGCTGACAAGGCGCATCCACATGATGTGGGCCTTTTATTAAACCGCCCTCCTCATTCAGACGGTCAAAAGGTGCGGAAAAAGCCACATGACGGCCATCAGCAGTAACGCCATCGCCCTTGGCTGCTACGCGTATAATAATATTTGAATCAATTTCGGTGCTCATAGGCACTCTTGTAATGCTTTTGGAATATGATCAATCAGTATCTCTGGAGAGAAAGCCGGACCGGCAAGTTTCCCGGCACGGCTATGCAGCCACTGGCCTTGTTCTGCTGCAAGTAAAGCATCTTTCAGGCAGGCGAACCTCGCCGCTATAATGCCAGCGAGTACATCCCCTGTGCCTGCGGTTGAAAGCCAGCTTGATGGTGCAGGTGTCATTATGACCTCACCGTCTGGACTGGCGATAACGCTATCTGCTCCCTTTTGGAGGATGACCGCTCCGCTATCTACCGCTAATTGTCTGGTCAGGTCTATTTTTGAGCCTTCTACCTGGTTTGCAATCGCCGCAAACTCACCAGCATGGGGTGTCAGTAGTACTGGATGCTGGCGGTCTTTCAGACGGTTTATCCCATCCTTACCTAATAGTATCAACGCATCGGCATCTAATACTAGCGGCTTTTCGATTTCCAGAACCAGATTTAAAAGCTCGCTGGCTCGATCTGCGCGGCCAAGACCGGGACCGATCAGAATGACAGCAATCCTGTCATCTGACAATTGCGTACGAAGCTGATCTAAACCTTCATGATATTCGGAGACTATACTGTGATGGGGAGACGAGAAATCGGGTCTGGAGAATATTTTGACATACCCCGCCCCTGAGTGCTGTGCCGACAAAGCTGCCAGTTTTGTAGCGCCTGGCATTTCCCCGGCAACGATAGCCACCAAGCCTCTCGTATATTTATGATCATGGCTTGTCGGCGGCTTGATCAATGGCTTTTCAAGCAATCTTATTGCCGAGGACGCAGTAATGCTAATATCAACGCCAACCAAATCGCCCATAAGTGCACAGGCGGGCATCAGGTAATGCGCAGGTTTGAATGCGCCTAAAGCTATAGTCAGATCATATTTCGGAACAGGGTTCAGCAACTTACCACTATCGGTATCCACGCCGCTAGGAAGGTCTATCGCTATCGTCCTCTTTGCTCCGCGAAATAGTCGTCGGTGATGCTCCAGTAATCTACCCTCAACAGCTCTGGCCAAGCCAGTTCCAAAAAGGCAATCAACAAATTGCTTGGCTGGTTTGGCATCTTCCAGCCCCACTGTTTGTCCTTTCCACAACGAGCGAGCGTTTTTAGCTGCATCGGTTGCAGGTTCACCACTTGCCGCAACTATAACTTCGATGCCCTTTTCCAAAAGGGCTTGGGCGATCACATAGCCATCGCCCCCGTTATTGCCTGGACCGCAAAGTATAAGTGTAGACGTGTGAGGTGCAGACCGCGCAATATATTCAGAAGCCCCTGTACCAGCACGATGCATCAGTTCGATGACGGAAACTCCGTCATCAATCAGCACTTGCTCAGCAGTCCGCATGTTTTTAGCAGTCAGAATATAGCCGTTGTTGAGCATCAGCGCCCCTATTCTCGACCCTAAATCTGGTCATTCCCCAATAGCGGAATTCTTCATCCGCGCTGGCATCATATATTTGTCTGATCCGACACTAACCAAGATTTCGTTGTCTTCAACTATCTCAACACTGGCTTTCTCTGCACCATCCGCAGCTTCAAGCCCGCGGCCGTCAGTTAGGATGTTAAACCGACGAAAACCGCCATCAGGATGGCGAACGACCAAAGTCACCCCATCTTCGGCGGCCAGCCGTTCGGCTTGACAACCATCGGTAAACTCACTGCTCCCATTAATGGCACACGATATCGTACTACCATCAATTCCATGCGCGGTTCCGTCTTCGCCAACCACCTCACTACTATCCGTCCCACCGCATGCGGATAGAAGGGAGAGTGTCGTGAAAAGGCTAAATATCCGCGTAAACATGCTTCTCCGCTTTTGCGCCGGGATGTGTGACTGCCCCCTTGTAAGCTGGTCCGACATTCTGGGAATAGCGCCACAAGGCTCCTGCCGCATAATCATTTTCATGCGGTTTGAAGCGTGAGCGCCGCTCTTCCATTATTTTTTCATCTACCTCTAAGTCAATGATCCCCGCGATCGCGTCAATATTTATCATATCGCCATCTTCGACCAACCCAATAGGACCGCCATCAACCGCTTCTGGTCCGACATGACCGATACAGAAACCACGCGTTCCACCGGAAAAACGACCATCGGTAATAAGTGCCACCTTCTCTCCCATTCCTTGACCGTAAAGCGCAGCCGTTGTCGCTAGCATTTCCCGCATTCCCGGACCACCTTTCGGTCCCTCGTTTCGAATGACAATCACCGAGCCCTCTATAACTTCGCGCTTTTCTACAGCAGCAAAAGCATCTTCTTCGCATTCGAATACCTGGGCAGGACCACGGAATTGCAGACGAGCCATTCCAGCAACCTTAACGATCGCACCTTCGGGAGCCAGTGACCCCTTCAAGCCAACGACGCCGCCAGTAGGTGTAATCGCATTTTTCACATCATAAATAACTTTCTGGTCGCTATTCCATGTGATCTCATCAATATTCTCACCCAATGTTTTTCCTGTAACCGTCATGCAATCACCGATCAGTAAGTCGCTATCCATCATGGTTTTCATGAGCATGTACACACCGCCAGCGTCGTGCATGTCCTTGGCAACATATTTCCCGCCCGGTTTCAAATCGGCGAGATAAGGTGTCGTTTTGAACACTTCGGCCACGTCGAAAAGATCAAAATCGATCCCTGCTTCGCTAGCCATAGCAGGTAAATGCAACGCAGCATTAGTTGATCCTCCCGTTGCGGCGACCACACGGGCTGCGTTCAAGAAAGCATCTCTGGTGCAGATATCTCTTGGACGCAAATTCAGTTCGATCAGATTCATTATCTGACGCCCTGCGGCAAGAGCCATATCATCCCGCGTTTTATAAGGTGCAGGTGCCATATTGCTGTTGGGCAGTGACAGACCGATCGCTTCGGCAACACAGGCCATTGTGTTTGCTGTAAACTGACCTCCGCAAGCGCCATGTCCCGGACAAGCCACTTTTTCAAGCTCGATCAATTCCTGAAGCGGGCAATTCCCGGCACTATGCTGGCCGACGGCTTCAAAAACATCGACAACAGTAACATCTTCATTGTGGAAACGACCCGGCAATATGGAGCCGCCATAAACGAAAATCGAAGGAACATTCAGCCTCAGCATAGCCATCATCATGCCGGGTAAGCTCTTGTCGCAACCGGCATATCCGATCACCGCATCATAGCAATGGCCGCGCACGCTGAGTTCAACGGAATCAGCAATGACTTCCCGTGACACAAGGGAAGACTTCATGCCCTGATGCCCCATGGCAATGCCATCGGTGACCGTAATAGTATTAAACCGCCGCGGAGTCCCGCCGGCATCGATCACGCCTTGGCGCGCGATATTTGCCTGAGCATCAAGTAAAGTGTTACAAGGAGCGCTGTCATTCCCCGCTGAAGCAATGCCGACAAACGGCTTTGCGATATCTTCTTCGGTCATACCCATAGCGTAATAATAGCTACGCTGAGGCGCGCGTTCGGGGCCAACGCTAACATAACGACTTGGCAAAGTGGATTTATCGAATTTTCGAGTCATTTCATGGTCCTGCAAAGGGAGTCGGATTAATCACAATCCTCCTTCCAAAACTGAGACCATCACGCAAGCCCTGTTCGTATTTTATCGCAGATTCGTAACAATATTTCGGCAAAACGTCGTTGCCCGGTTTCATGTGCAATTAAATCCTGCCTTATTTCAATTTCTGTATAGGCTTTGCCGATATCTTCCGCCTGCCGCTTCATAGTTGCGTGCAGGTCCTTACCTGAATAAGGTTGCTGATCACCAACTACTAGCTGTTCATCCTCCAGAAACTGGATAGCCATGCGGGATGCCGTTTCATATTCGTTATAGAGTACTCCGATTTCCCATGGTCTCTTTTCTGTGGAACCCTCCCGCAGACCAGGCGTAAAACTGTGCAAAAATAGAATCAATTCGGGATTTAGGTCGCGGATCAACGTGGCTACTCGTTCGTGATAAGGATAGAAATATCGGTCGAGTCGATTGTTTCGATCTTCGTCAGAAATCATGTTCCCGGGTATGCGTAGACCGTCACTCTGTTCAGGAATGGCAGCTTTTTCGCTAGGATAACGATTAAGGTCTACAACTAGTCGTGATACAGTCCCCAATATTGAGAGATAGCCCACGGTTTCGGACATGTATCGGGCTATATTTGCCACACCGATATCATAAGCGATATGGTCTTCAAGAAGTTCATGACTGATACCAAGGCCGATTTCAGCGGGAACATGATTGGATGCATGATCAACTACGATCAAAACGCCTTTCTCTTGCGGTATCCCCGATATTTCAAAGGGTTCGATCATTTTAGTTTACCGATCATCATCCATGATTTTTTTGAAGCAGAGTTTATAAGTTCGCTGGCCGTTTGTGCCCCTTTAAGACTTTCATAAAGAGCAAAGCAAGTGGCACCAGAGCCCGACATTCTTGAAATCACAGGATTTGTTTCTTTCAGTCGTGTCAATATTTCACTGATGATAGGAACAAGTGATACCGCCGAGGGTTGCAAGTCGTTACGTCCGGCCAAAGCAATGTCCATAGGAGTGTTTCCCTCTAGGCCGCCACGGTCAATGCCGTCCCAGCCCCTAAATATAGAAGCCGTTGATACCGGAATGAGCGGATTAACTAATAATGCAAAATAGTTTTCCAGTCGGCCGCTATCTAATGCCTCAAGATCCTGTCCTATCCCCTGCCCCTGGCATGTCTGACTAATAACGCAAGCCGGAACATCAGCGCCCAGCGGAGCAGAAAGCTGGGCCAATTCCTTTATAGGTAACCCAATATCCCAAAAGCGGTTAAGTAGTCGAAGCGCCGCCGCCGCATCACCGGAGCCACCCCCTATGCCAGATGCGACAGGCAAATACTTGTCCAAAGCAAGATGAACACCTTCATGCCTATCGACCTTTGTCGCCAATAGATGCGCGGCATCCAATATCAGATTATTCGTATTGCTCAAATCACTTGAAAACGGACCCTTTACCGAGAGAGTAATCCCGTCACCGGGTTTGACAGAAAGAACGTCGCCGCGGTCCAAAAACGCAAACACTGTTTCAATACTATGATAGCCGCTGCTCAGCCGATTACGGACATGGAGTGCGAGATTTATCTTTGCATAGGCGATTTCACTATCGCTAATATTCATGTCTATTTGCGTCATTAAGGAGATACAAAATCGGCACTAAGCCCCAGATCAATCTTTTTGGTCAGTCGCTGCGCGCCTTCGCCATGGGCAAAGAGTTTTGCTGATTTCCAAGCATAGCGTGCTTCATATTTGCGGCCAACCGTCCAATAAGCATCACCCAGATGTTCATTAATCGTCGGGTCTTGCGGTTCCCCCGCAAGCGCCTGTTCAAGATAATCAATCGCTTTTTCATGTTGTCCGGTGATATAATAAGCCCAGCCCAAAGAGTCCGTTATTGCCGGGGAAGATGACCTCAACTCATGCGCTTTACGGATCGCCGCCATGGCGGAGTCTGTATTTTCACGACGTTCCAACTGCGCGTAGCCTAGATAATTTAATATGCTCGATGAATTGGGTAGCATCTCATTGGCTATTTTCAGGGATTCAAGACCCTTCGGCCAAAGGCCGGCTTGTTCCTGAGCGCCCCCAAGGGCCAGCCAATAAGTCGCCACTTGCGAGACTGGAAGGCCACGCTTTTCCGCTAATATAATAGCTTGCTCATAGGCTTTTGCGGCGGCGAGGTTATCATTACTAACTTGAAACAACTGACCGGATAATGCGCGCAATTCCGGATCCTCCGGATTTTGAGCAATGGCTTTTTCCATCCTCGTATGACCGGCAACATAATCTTTGCTCTCAACATAGATTGCGATTTCCACGATGATTGCTTGTAACGCATAAACACTGTCGTCCGGGATTTGCTCTAGCTCTGCTAGAGCTGCTATATTATTTCCGCTATTGCTATAGGCCTCACCCAAGATAAAATGACCATAGTCGCTGTCAGGAGAAACTTTTCCTGCAGTCAGCGCGGCAACGAGTCCCGGGAAGTATGCGCGCTGGTTTCCTAAATCAGATGCAAGCCTATGTAAAAGAAAGCCTGCTCCCACCTGGGCGTCAACCTTCTGTGCATGCGTTCGCGAATAACCTGCCTTAATGTCGCGAGCCATTTTTGCTTCCGCAGCCGTCCTATTTTGCTTCAATATCTGCAAAGCTTGCTCTTCATTACCAACTGCAAGAAAATGACGGGCTGCAATAATCCGTATAGGGGCTAAGCGCAGTTCGTTTTGATCAACTATCGCATTGATTAATGGTATGACATCAGTTTCATGACCGCGCGCCAAAGCATGTAATAATGATTGTTCCTGATGATAGAAAATGCCGGTGTCATCCTGCTTCGCCGATACAAGATTGATGGCAGGGTTTTCCCCTGAAGCCGTATCGAGCCATGCATCCAGCAGTGGGGTTAAAAAGCTGAAATTCTGCAAAGATTGCAATTCGAGCAAGGCCGTTCTGGCAGTCCGATAATCTTTCTTAGCAAACGCATCCGCAAATAACAGCAATGGCATTTCCGGATCTACAGCTCCGTGAAGACCCAACGCGCGAACCGCTTTGACTGCAAGAGCCAAATTTCCGGATTCGATGGCTTTGACATAGGTCTTACTAGCCAACAATTGGCTGTCAGGCTGATATTTCAGAGCTTCAGCATAGGTAGCCGCAGCGTCGGCGGGACGATTAGCTGATTCAGCTATCCGTGCTTTAACATACATTTTCAGCAAATCAGCATCATCACTACGCTTGGCAAAGGCTGGACTGCCAAGCAATGCGGCTAATATGATGCTGCTAAAACCTATTTTACATATTCGGGTAATTCGGACCTCCGCCACCTTCTGGTACAACCCAGTTAATATTCTGAGACGGGTCTTTGATATCACAGGTTTTGCAGTGAACACAGTTTTGCGCGTTAATCTGGAATTTCGGGTTACCTGCTTCATCCTCGATAAATTCATAAACCCCTGCAGGACAATAGCGCTGTGACGGTCCTGCATATTGCGGCAGGTTTACCTCCACAGGGATCGATGGATCTTTCAATTGCAGGTGAATCGGTTGGTCTTCCTCATGATTGGTATTGGAGAGGAATACCGAAGACAAACGGTCAAAGCTGATGACCCCATCCGGCTTTGGATAAACGATTGGCGTGCAATGTTCTGCACGTTTCAATCGCGAATAGTCCGGATGATGTTTCATAGTGAAAGGCATTTTGATTTTAAGATTTTCTGCCCACATGGTAATACCGCCGATCAGCGATCCTAGGAAATCGCCATATTTCTCGACTGCCGGAAGGACATTGCGAACAACCCGTAATTCCTCACGAACCCAGCTATTCTCATAGGCTGCTCCATAGGCGGTGAGTTCATCATTTTCCCTATCTGCTACAATTGCTTCATAAGCCGCTTCGGCCGCCATCATGCCGGTCTTCATAGCCGTGTGAGTGCCCTTGATGCGCGGCACATTCACAAAGCCCGCAGAACATCCGATCAGTGCGCCGCCAGGGAAGAATAGTTTCGGCACAGACTGAAAACCGCCGTCATTAATGGCACGGGCGCCATAAGATACGCGCTTCCCACCTTCCAAAATCTTGCGGATTTCAGGGTGCTGTTTCCATCGCTGCATTTCCTCGAAAGGAGATAGATAGGGGTTCTCATAATTGAGCCAGGTAACGAAACCCAGGGCAACCTGATTGTCAGCCTGATGATAAAGAAAACCGCCACCATTGGCACCTCCCGACAAAGGCCAACCTTGGCTATGGATAACGCGACCGGGGACATGTTTATCCGGTTCGATATCCCAAAGTTCTTTGATACCAAGTCCATAAACCTGTGGTTGGCTGTCAGCGTCCAGCGCGAATTTCTTTTTCAGGATTTTGGTAAGATGACCGTGAACGCCTTCAGCAAAGAATGTGTATTTCGCATGAAGCTCCAGACCTGACTGATAGTCAGGCTTGTGACCTCCATCACGTGCGACGCCCATATCACCGGTGGCAACGCCTTTAACCGAACCATCATCATTGTAAAGAATCTCGGCTGCGGCGAAACCGGGGAAGATTTCAATTCCCATATTCTCAGCGCGTTCACCCAGCCAGCGGCACAGATTACCAAGCGATCCAGTATAGGTTCCCTTGTTTTGCATGAAGCCGGGGAACATAAAGTGCGGCAATTCAAATTTCTTCGTCTTGGTCAGCACCCAATGCTGGTTGTCGATGACGGGAACTGCCGCTAACGGACAATCTTCTTCACGCCAGTTGGGAAGTAACTCATCCAGAGCCTTTGGATCAACGACAGCGCCCGACAAGATATGCGCGCCTATTTCAGAACCTTTTTCCAATATGCAGACGGAAAGGTCTTTGCCTGCTTCATCCGCTAATTGCTTGAATCGAATAGCCGCTGATAGTCCTGCTGGCCCCCCGCCAACAATGACTACGTCATAAGGCATAGATTCTCGTTCACTCATTATATAATTCCCGTAATATTCTTTATTATTGTCTTTTTATCGTTTCAGATTCGCTCTGCCGCAAATGGCGCCCTTTTGGACAGAAACATGCTTGCCCGTCAATTGACCTGTTCGTCAACTCATGACTCTATGCATAGATGAGTTTAGTTATGCTTGAAAACCCTGAAAATACTTACGCTGAACAGATCAGCAGTTTGCGCGATTGGTGGAATCTTGCGGGTGTCGACCTGCATTATCACAACGAGCCTAATTCGCTTTTTGAACCAGTAAGGTCAGAGCAGGCTATAAGAGTTGGACTTTCAAATCCCGCAACCGAGGCTTCCCCTGCGGAAAACAGGCCACAGTCAAAGCAAAAAGCTAAAGAATCCAGAAATGTCAGCGAGGATTATCCCGCAGAATATGATCAATTTATCACTTGGCTATCACTGCCCGATAATCTGGTTGAGGCGCAATGGTCACGGGAATATGTGCTTCCAGTCGGTGCGATTGAGCCAGAAATAATGATCATTGTCGCGATGCCGGATCAAGCAGGATCAGCACGAAACGCTCTCTTTTCCGAGAACAGCGCCGCTTTACTAACCAAAATGCTGAAGGTCATTGGGTGTGATTCGGAACAAACCTATACGGCTCCAGTCTCTTTGGCGCGAACCTTTGATGGTCGCATAGATGCCAAGCATCATGACACTCTCAGAAAGCGGATGCTCCATCTGATAGGATTGGTTCAACCAAAAAAGATCATTCTATTTGGAGAGACACCTTCACAGTTGTTTTTTAATGATAACTTACTGGTGGCTCGTAAAAATTTACAATTTATTACCCATTTTTCATTCAAAACAAAGACAATCGCGACTTTCCATCCACGGATTTTGATTGAAAGACCAGAGTTCAAAACAGAGGCTTGGAAAGATTTGCAGTTGCTATCGGGGGAGCACCAATGAAAAAGCAGCAAATGAAAAACCTGTTTTCCATAAAATCCAAACTGGCAATAACAGCTTCGATAGTCCTTGCACCTTTGTATCCAGGACATGCCGATAGTGGCGGAGCGGTCCTGTTTAATAGCTCATCAATCGCGAAGGACATTCCTTCGCAGTTGAAGCGCAGCCAATCGGAGCATTATCGCGCCATTTTCAAGGCCATCGATGATAACCAATGGGATCAGGCGAGAAAACTGATCGAAAATGCTCCAGACAATCCACTTAAGCCAATTGCAAAAGCGGAATTATTCCTTGCCGCAAACTCCCCCCGCGTTGAGTTGGGACCTCTTCTGGTGCTGGTCAATGAGGCACCGCATATTCCGCAAGCCGCCCAACTGGGTAGGCTGGCAAAGAAGCGCGGCGCTCAATTGCTTCCCGAATTTCCGCAGCGACGTAATTTGTCTTATGTTCCTGGCTTAGCCGTCCGGTCAAAGCCCCGTGCTATTGAAGCAGACCCTCTAACCAGCACTATTCGCAGTCAGATTATCGATTTCATCAAGAATGACAGTCCGGGCGCTGCAGAATCACTCCTCTGGGAATCCGCAGGCCGGCTCTCCTCCGACGCACGAACAGAATTCGAACAAAGGGTAGCATGGTCATATTATATAGAAAATGACGACAAATCCGCATTACGGATGGCTCAAAAAGCGCAAAGGGGAAGCGGTTCCTGGATTGCTCATGCTGATTGGGTCGCCGGACTTGCCGCATGGCGTTTAAATGACTGCCAAACAGCCAGTGTTGCTTTTGATAATGTCGGAAGGAGAGCCAATAATCCTGATTTGCAGGCTGCCGGACTTTATTGGGCTGCGCGTTCGGATATTGTTTGCGGACAACCAGAAAAGGCACAGAGCAGATTGCAGGCCGCTGCTAATCGCAGTGATGGTTTTTATGGGCTGCTTTCGGCACAAACGCTTGGCATGGATGTAGAGGTGGCAAATCCGTGGGTAGGTTTTGAAAAAGGTGATTGGAAGACCTTACACAATCACGCTAATGTCAAAGCTGCGATTGCATTGGTTGAGATCGGCGAAGATACTCTTGCTGACGAGGTTTTGCGGCACCAGGCAAGCACCGGGAACAGCAGCGATCATTCTGCTTTATTGAAACTTGCACATGAACTGAATTTACCGCGAACCCAATTATGGTTGGCTCATAATGCGCCACGGGGATTCAAGCCTGCTGCTTATGCGCGTTTTCCGGCTCCCAAGTGGCAACCGGATGGCGGATGGCGTGTTGATCCAGCATTGGTTTATGCTCATATTTTGCAGGAATCAGCATTCAGGAGCGAAGCTGTTAGTCCCGCAAACGCCATTGGATTGATGCAGGTTCTGCCCGGTACTGCTAGCGATATAGCCCGTGCACGCGGGCAGTATGTTGAAAAGGCGCAGTTATTTAAACCATCAACAAATATTGAATATGGGCAATCCTACTTAGAGTATCTCAGCAGTTTATCTGCTACAAATGGCAAGCTGCCCAAAATTGCTGCTGCTTATAATGCTGGTCCGGGATCGGTTCAGCGATGGAATAGCGAAATCCGCGATAATGGTGATCCGCTACTCTATATGGAAAGCATTCCTTATGTAGAAACCCGTAGCTATGTTTCCATCATCCTTCGCAATTACTGGATGTATGAACAGCAAGCGGGAGTCAAATCTACTAGCTTGGCAGACCTAGCCCAAAACCAGTGGCCAAGTTTCCCCAAGAAGCGGGGTAATTATAAAGCCCAATTTACAGCACGCTAAAACAAAATCCGGATGAGTCAGTGATGACCCATCCGGTAATTTATAAAGTTACTCTGACACCGTGTATCAATAGCGATAATGGTCTGGCTTGAATGGACCTTCCGGCGTCACACCGATATAATCTGCTTGTTCTTTAGACAATTTGGTCAGCTTCACACCCAGTTTGTGAAGGTGCAGTTCAGCTACTTTTTCATCAAGATGCTTAGGCAGCACATAAACGTCATTCTCATATTGTTCAGGCCGCAACCAGAGTTCGATCTGTGCCATCACCTGATTGGTGAAACTGGCTGACATAACAAAACTGGGATGACCCGTAGCGCAGCCCAAGTTTACCAAACGACCCTGTGCAAGAACGATGAGTTTTTTACCGTCAGGAAATTCAACTTCGTCAACCTGTGGCTTGATTTCAGTCCATTTCATGTTCTGCAAACCGGCAATCTGGATCTCGCTATCGAAATGGCCAATGTTACAAACGATTGCGCGGTCCTTCATTTCGCGCATGTGCTCGACCGTAATCACGTCCTTGTTGCCAGTCGCGGTTACGAAGATATCTGCACGTTTCGTGGCATCTTCCATAGTGACCACTTCAAAGCCTTCCATGGATGCCTGCAAGGCGCAGATCGGATCAACTTCAGTCACGAGCACACGGGCGCCGCCGTTACGCAGCGAGTCTGCTGAGCCTTTACCCACATCGCCAAAGCCAGCAACACAGGCCACTTTACCGGCCAGCATTACGTCCGTTGCACGGCGAATGGCATCGACCAGCGACTCTTTGCAGCCGTAAAGATTATCAAATTTGGATTTGGTAACGCTGTCATTCACGTTGATCGCCGGGAAAGGAAGTTTGCCGCGTTTGGCAAGATCATAAAGCCGATGAACGCCAGTCGTTGTTTCTTCCGAGACTCCGTTAATGGCTTCGACCGTCTTTGTCAGATAGCCCGGACGTTCGGCAATGAAGCGTTTGAGTGTGGCGACGAAGACCTTTTCTTCCTCATTCTCTGGCGTGAACAGTTCTTCACCCGCTTCAACGCGTGCGCCCCACAGCGCAAACATGGTCGCGTCGCCGCCATCATCGAGGATCAGGTTACATGTTTCTTCTGGGCCCCAGTCAAAAATCCGCTCTACATACGCCCAATATTCTTCGAGGGTTTCGCCTTTGATTGCGAACACGGGGGTTCCGCCCGCTGCGATTGCGGCCGCAGCGTGGTCCTGTGTCGAATAGATGTTACAAGAAGCCCAACGAACAGTTGCGCCCAAAGCCAATAGTGTTTCGATCAGAACCGCTGTCTGGATTGTCATGTGCAATGAGCCGGTAATCCGTGCGCCTTTCAAAGGCTGTTCAGCGCCATATTCTTCCCGAAGAGCCATCAAGCCTGGCATTTCAGTCTCGGCAATCTCGATTTCCTTGCGACCAAAATCGGCAAGGGAAATATCCTTGATTATATAATCCTGGTTTCCGGTATCTGCTGCTGTCGCCACATTGGTTCTCCTTGAAAGACAAATTTCTGTGCCGGTAATCCGGCGCAGGACAAGGCTCGTTTCTTAACGACCTGTAGTCTGGGAAGCAAATATAAAGATCTCTTTATATTTATCATTATGTTGCTGATAATGGCTCTTGTCTGCACTTATAACAAACTTCCATCCCTTATCAGGCACTACCAAACTGGCCCGATAGCATATTGGGATCTATTCCCTGCGCTTCCCACGCCATCTCCCATTTATCCGCTGCTTCGGTTTCATAGAGCCACTCTGGCTCACCGGATGAAACGGACCATCCGTTTTGGGTAAGCTCTGCTTCCAACTGCCCTGCACCCCATCCCGAATAACCGAGAGCGGCGATCCACTTTTCCGGTCCGCGATCTTTTGCTATCGCGCCCAATATATCCAGTGAACTGCTTAATCCCCAGCGATCGCCTACTTGCAATGTGTCCGACATGTTGAAATCCAGGCTATGCAATATGAAACCGCGGTGCATCTCTACCGGGCCGCCGATAAAAATGTGGCGATCCTGCAAGTTGTGGGGTTCGATATCGAATTGGCCGAGAATATCGTGGAAACTGATGTCCGGAGATGTCTCGCCGATGTTAATACCCAATGCTCCATGTTCGTCATGGGAACATATGGCGATGATAGAACGTGCGAAACGCGGATCACTCATACCCGGCAGGGCAAGCAGAAACTGGCCGGAAAAGTATCGGGGGCTTTCCATAACTCCATGCATAACCAAATCATCTTCCTCTGCCCATGATAAAATTCAATATCATTCCTTTGCTTGCAATTTCACCAACTCGTCACCACAAAAGACTAGGACATGCAGACTCACTGCGAACCCCAAACGAGGAGCAATATCATGATAAACAAAGGCGATAAAATACCCGAAGTAAACCTTGTCAAAGCGACAGAAAGCGGTCCTGAGAAAATCAGCTCCTCCGAATATTTCGCGGGCAAGAAAGTGGCTCTATTCTCTGTTCCTGGTGCATATACTCCTACTTGTTCAGCCAAACACCTTCCCGGTTTTGTCGAAAAGGCAAGCGAGTTGAAATCCAAGGGCGTTGATGAAATTGCCTGCACCGCCGTGAATGATGCGTTCGTTCTGGGCGCGTGGAACAAGGATGCCGGTTCCAATGACATTACCATGCTCGCCGACGGCAATGGCGAATTTGCCAAGGCTTGCGGTCTGGAAATGGACGGCTCCGGCTTTGGTCTTGGAACGCGCGGACAGCGGTTCTCGATGATCGTTAATGATGGCGTTGTCGAAGAACTGAATGTCGAAGCTCCTGGCGATTTCAAAGTCAGCACAGCGGATTACATGCTCGAACAGCTTTAATCCTGTTATACCGAACAATTAAAAACCGGCGGAGGAGTGATCTTCCGCCGGTTTTTTAATATCTAAACCAATCCTACCAACCGCAGGATTTGCCTTTATTCTCTTCTTTCAGCCAATCCATCAGCGGTTCAAAATAGCTGATCATCGCTGACCCATCCATTTCGCGCGTTCCGGTAAAGGCTTCGAGGGCGTCCGGCCATGGCTTTGACGCACCCATTTCCAGCATCTTGTTCAGCTTCGCACCCACCTCTTTATTGCCATAGAAGGAACAGCGGTGAAGCGGCCCGGTCCAACCGGCTGTTTCGCAAGCAGCTTTGTAGAACTGGAATTGCAGGATACGCGCAAGGAAATAGCGCGAATAAGGCGTATTGCCCGGAATATGATATTTCGCGCCGGGGTCAAACGCATCTGCTGGCCGTTCGACTGGCGGCGTGATGCCCTGATATTCCAGTTTCAGATCATGCCAGGCTTTTGTATATTCAGATCGTTGAATGTCGCCGGAGAGAACCTGCCAGCGCCATTTATCGACCAGCAGACCAAAGGGCAGAAACGCGACCTTGTCCATTGCCTGACGCAGGAGCAAGCCTATATCCTTGTCCGCGCTCGGCACTTTATTGGCATCCAGCAAGCCGACCTGAACCAGATATTCCGGTGTGATAGACAGCGCGACCATATCGCCAATGGCTTCGTGGAAACCGTCATTCGCACCGTCGAGGTGCAGATAGCTCTGCTCGTTATAGGCCCGCTGATAATAGTTGTGGCCGAGTTCGTGGTGGATGGTGACAAAATCGTCGCCATTCACCTTGATGCACATCTTTATGCGGATATCATCGACATTATCAATGTCCCACGCGCTGGCATGACATACGACTTCGCGGTCTGCGGGCTTGGTGAAAAGTGACCGTTTCCAGAAAGTATCGGGAAGCGGTTCAAAGCCCAGAGAAGAGAAGAACCCCTCACCCGCCTTGACCATTTTGGTTGCGTCATAATTTTTCGACGTAAGCAATTGCGTGGTATCGAAACCAATGTCGCCAGCACCTGCGGGAGCAACAATATCATAGATATTGCCCCATTCCTGCGCCCACATATTGCCGAGCAGATCAGCGCGGATCGGGCCGGTTGTGGCCTGAACCTCGTCGCCATATTTTTCGTTCAGCTTGCCGCGCGTATAGCAATGCACTTCATCATAAAGCGGTTTTACCTGCGCCCACAGCTTGTCGGTCAGCTCCGCAAATTCATCGGCGGGCATGTCATAGCCGGAGCGCCACATCGCGCCGACATCGGCAAAGCCCAGCTCTACCGCACCTTCATTGGCAATCTCGACCATGCGGGCATAATCGTCCTTCATCGGCGCGCCGACATTGGTGTGCCAGCTTTCCCACATTTCGGCCAGTTCTTCTGGATTACGGTTGGTCCCCATCGCCGCTTCTATGTCAGAGCCGTTGATCTCCTTGCCGTTCAGCGTTCCCTTGCCCTTGCCATAAGCAGAGTTCAGCTTGGTCGCGATGGTGTTGAGTTCTGTTGCCGCGCCCTCGGTCGTTGGCGCGGGAAGCACGATGCCGCCGCGCAATTTGTCGAGTTTGCGCTTGGTGACAGGGTCCAGTCCCTGAACATCCTTGTATTTCGCGGCATCAATCGCAGCCTGCACCGCCATGGTCGTGCCCTCTGCCCCGGCTTTGGCGGCCAGCGCATCGGTGTCATCAGTAATGTAAGTTGAGTTGATCCAGTAAACGCGTGA
>JADMKQ010000111.1 GCA_015478735.1 Sphingorhabdus sp.
CTCCGTGGCAGGATTTATCCGAGCATCATCGCGACATCATCCTGAACGGCACGCAAGGCTTGCCTGTCACATTGCGCTTTCAGGACGGGCGCAAAAGCTATGAGGTCAAGAAACCTTTTGAAGGCGTGGTCGGAAATCTGACGCGCCGGATGTTGCAAACCGAAAGCGCATGGATGCAGGAGGAGCTGGCGAAGTTCCAGGCCGCTGCGCCCTGTGAAGTATGCAAAGGCGCCCGGCTTAAACCCGAAGCGCTGGCGGTGAAGATTGCGGGTGAGGATATCAGCATTCCGGTCCGGCGCAGCGTGGGCGATGCGCTTGTTTTCTTCAACGGCCTTGCGGATCATCTCGACAAGACCCAACGCCAGATTGCCGAACCGATCCTGAAAGAAATTATCGAACGGCTGGGATTCCTCAATAATGTCGGGCTTGATTATCTTAATCTCGACCGGACCAGCGGAACCTTGTCGGGCGGGGAAAGCCAGCGCATCCGCTTGGCCAGCCAGATAGGTTCGGGATTAAGCGGCGTTTTATATGTGCTGGACGAACCCAGCATCGGCTTGCACCAGCGCGATAATGACCGGCTGCTGACCACGCTGAAACGTCTGCGGGATCTGGGCAATACGGTGATCGTTGTCGAGCATGACGAAGACGCAATCCGAACAGCCGATTATGTCGTCGATATGGGGCCGGGCGCGGGCGTTCATGGCGGTGAGGTTGTGGCGGAAGGCACGCTCAAGCAGGTGCTGAAATCCAAAGAATCCCTGACCGCGGCTTATCTCAACGGAACGCGTGAAATTGAGGTCCCGGCAAAGCGGCGCAAGGGCAATGGCAAGAAACTGACCGTCCACGGCGCCACGGCGAACAACCTGAGAAATGTCACCGCGTCGATCCCGCTTGGCACTTTTACCTGCATAACCGGCCTGTCGGGGTCGGGTAAATCGTCGCTAACCATCGACACGCTTTATGCCGCCGCGGCGCGCACACTGAACGGGGCACGGATCATTGCGGGCAAGCATGACAAGATCAGCGGGTTGCAATATCTCGACAAGGTGATCGACATCGACCAGTCACCGATTGGCCGCACACCGCGATCCAACCCGGCCACTTATACCGGGGCATTCACTAATATCCGCGACTGGTTCGCCGGTCTGCCGGAATCGCAGGCGCGCGGTTATAAGCCGGGCCGGTTCAGCTTTAACGTGAAGGGTGGACGCTGCGAGATGTGCCGCGGTGACGGTCTGATCAAGATCGAGATGCACTTCCTGCCCGATGTTTATGTGACATGCGAGGAATGTGGCGGCAAACGCTATAACCGCGAAACGCTGGAAGTGAAGTTCAAGGGGAAATCCATCGCCGACATACTCGACATGACTGTCGAAGATGCAGTGGAATTTTTCAAAGCCGTGCCGCCCATCCGCGACAAAATGGCGATGCTTTATGAAGTGGGGCTGGGCTATATCAAGGTTGGACAACAGGCGACAACGCTGTCCGGCGGTGAGGCGCAGCGGGTGAAGCTTGCCAAGGAACTCTCCAAGCGCTCCACCGGGCAAACGCTCTATATTCTGGACGAGCCGACGACGGGTCTGCATTTTGAAGATGTCCGAAAGCTTCTCCAAGTGCTCCATCAGCTGGTCGAGCAAGGAAATAGCGTGGTTGTGATTGAACATAATCTTGACGTGATAAAAACCGCCGACCACATCATCGACCTTGGCCCCGAAGGCGGCGTGCGCGGCGGCGAAATTGTCGCACAAGGCACACCGGAAGACGTGGCGAAAGTGAAAGGCAGTTTTACCGGCGGTTATCTGAAGAATATGCTGCCGGATTAATTGCCCGCATGGGGCTACTTCTCCTCACCGGATAATATTGCTCGATCTTTTCAAAACCAGGGCAAGCCACAGCATATATAGCGGCGGGGCCAGAAGCTCTGTCACCATACCACCTACCTGCCACTGTTCCGCTCCGCCAACGGTAAGGTACGATACCAGCCGCGCAATACCGCCAATGAACACAGCCAACATAGCCAGCCGAAAGATTTGCGCCCGCGCGATAACGTCACCGGCTGCATAGAACAGCATGATGGCAATTCCGATATAAACACCAGAAAGATAGCGGTACTGATTGTCTACTGCGCCTGCGACGGGCTCCCCATTCACCAGTGGCGCCGCACCAGATATGGTACCGCTAAGGCCGAAATATAGCGGAATAAAAGCGAATACAATGATCGCGATACGGAATATCTTCATGTGGCTCCCCTCTCTTTATTTGTACCCTGTTTTTTCCTTCATCACGGGCTTCCTGACATCTTAACAATCAAGATGAACAATGCTACCCCCGCGTCATCGAAACGATCTTCCTCTGGATTTGCCTGGCCGTGTCGGGAACAGGATTGGCGCTGGTTCTGCGCGGTGACTTGCCGTTTCTACGCCACCCCGTACATCGCGCACCGGCAATGATCGTCCGTCATGACCGCCGTTTTGAAAAGGGTCGTGCGCTCTATAAACCCGTCTTTCGTTTTGCGAACCGGAATGGCACTTTTATAGAGGTTCGTGACAAGGTTTACATGCCTTTCCCCAAGCCGGTAATCGGCGAAATGGTCGATATCGTATATCCCGAAGGCTTCCCTCAAAAAGCCCGTATTCCCTACCCGGTATTCCGTGGGTTGCTTTATGGGTTACTAGGTTATGTGTTTGTGATGGCTGGCGTGGAATTAACGGGATGGTGGTAAAAGGGTAGAAAAATATTGGAGAAAACTAAGCATCCTGTTTAGACGTGCGCCATGCATATTATTCATGACCCTGGATTAGCCGCTTGCGATCCGATCGACTTTGAGCAGTTCCTTTGCGTAGACATTCGTGTCGGACGAATAGTTGAAGCGAAACCGTTTCCCGAGGCCCGAAAGCCGGCTTATAAGCTGGTGATTGATTTCGGCCCAGGCATAGGATCAAAACGATCATCGGTACAAATCACCGAAAATTATCGGTTGGAAGAGCTGCTGAACCGTCAGGTGGCTGCAGTAGTCAATTTTCCCCCTCGTCAGATCGGCAAATTTATGTCCGAGGTTCTCACACTAGGATTCCCTGATGCTTCGGGGCATATCGTTTTATTCCAACCAGATGTTGAGGTTCCGCTCGGCAGTCGGCTTGCTTAGTCTCTAACTACTTTGCTTCTAAGAATCCAAATAGGTTATAGTAGAGCATTCGTTATGCCGGGAAGATACTCAGTGGCGCGCGGTCGATTGCGCGCAAAACGGAGCGACGCTCAATAGCGAAGAAATATTTTCGCGGAGTGACACCGTGAAAATGGTTGCCTGAACTACCGCGACAACCTGTCCGTTTTAATGACGACTTGTCCGTTAGTGTTAAATATTGCCGTGCGAATGTGCCAAAAACAAAAGAAGCCCGGTGGTCGGGTCGCTGGCCACCGGGCTTCAAGTGATTACGGACTTTTAGCTAAAAGCTTTCGTCGCCGTAAGACATGTTTTAGCATGTAATTATAAATAATGTGTGATCATAGTAACATGCAGCTAAAATGCTTATATAATATTGAAACAGCACGATTACACAAAAATGCCCTCCCCTCCTTGGTTCCGCTAGCCGGGTCGCTTAACCAGCGGACTTCCGGAAGAGAGAGCATTCCAAAAGGCCGAAAC
>JADMKQ010000112.1 GCA_015478735.1 Sphingorhabdus sp.
CGTGCCGGGAATATCCTCCACCCCTTCCATCAAGCCGATCAACCAGTCATGACGATCAGGTCGTGCAGGTGCAAATCCGACTCCGCAATTGCCCATTACGACTGTTGTGATACCGTGCCAGCTAGAGGGTGCCATTTCATCGTCCCACGTTGCCTGGCCGTCATAATGGGTGTGAATATCAACGAAACCGGGTGTGACGACCTTACCAGTCGCGTCGATTTCTTCGCGTCCTTGCGCCGTCACGGTTCCGACCTGCGAAACACGATCGCCATCAATCGCGATATCCGCGACAAACGGCTCTCCACCAGTGCCATCAACTACAGTTCCACCACGAATTACCATATCATGCATCGACTCTCTCCAGATTGTTTTTTGAAAGCGTAACAGATTTAACTGGATGATTAAAGTTATCTTCTGTTATCACATATCTTATGGAAGATGCTTCAACCTGGAAACCGGCCTTAGACAGCGGGATCACGATCAGGCATATCGAAGCCAATGGTCAGAGTTTTGAATTAGCCGAAGCGGGCTCAGGCGGACAACTTGCGCTATGCCTTCACGGTTTTCCAGAGCTTCATTATTCTTGGCGGTTTCAAATCCCTCTGCTGGTAGAAATGGGCTACAAGGTCTGGGCGCCTAATATGCGCGGTTATGGTGGATCGAGCAAACCTGTGAAAGTGCGCGATTATGCCCTCGATCATCTTTGCGCCGATGTCGCGGCGCTCATCGATGCTAGTGGCGCAAAAGAGGTCACTTTGATCGCGCATGATTGGGGCGCCGTTGTCGCCTGGTCATTTGCGATCCAGAAAATCCGTCCGCTCAAGCGTCTTGTCATTATGAACGTGCCACATCCTATGGTGGCCCGGCGAGAAATGCGTCATTGGCGGCAATTGCGAAGGAGTTGGTATATTTTCTTTTTCCAGCTTCCCTGGCTACCCGAATTCCTGCTTTCTCGAGGCAATGGCAAAGCGATCAAAAGTGCCTTTTCAAATATGGCCTGCGATAAAAGCAATTTTACAAAAGAGACTCTGGATGTCTACGCCAAGGCCGCTATGCGTCCTGGTTCGCTTACAGCAATGATAAATTATTACCGAGCTTTGCTGCGCCACGGAGATAGCATCAATCTGGGTGATGGTGTCATCGATGTGCCAACGCTGATGATCTGGGGAGAGGAAGACAGCGCGCTTAATATCAATTGCACACAAGGAACGCAGCAATGGGTTCCCCATTTTGAACTGCATCGCCTGCCCGGTGTTTCCCATTGGGTGCAACAGGAAGCTCCGGAAAAGGTGAACGCGATTTTGCGTGAGTGGCTTACTTAGCTTTCCCGCCTAGCTTTGCCGCGCGGCGATCATTTCCGCCACATCGGTAAACTTCTCCCGAGGCGCACCATCTCTTGCATTGGCGATTTCCGCTTCCTCTATCTTTTTCCAGTCACGGAAAGAAACAGCCTCCACGCCGCGTTTTTTGAGCAGCCGATCAAGCCCTTTGCGGCCTTCTTTATTTGCACCTGAACCGATATCGTCGGCAACCGCTTCGATAATCGCAAAGCCATCCGGTTTGTTTGTGCCGATTGTCCCGGTTGGTCCGCGACGTGCCCAGCCGACGCAATAAAGTCCCGGCAATATCCGGCCTTCATCATTCGCAAACCGCCCTCGGCCATGTTCATAAGGGACGCCTTCAATTGGCGGGGTTCTGTAACCGATACAGCTAATCACCATCGAACAGTCCAGTTCGTAGCGCTCCCCTGTACCTAAGGAGCGCATATCCTTGTCGAGATTCGTTTTCTCGACAATCAGTTTTTCGACCTTGCCATTGCCCTCAATCGCTACGGGCATGGCAAAAAAGTCGAAATAGATTTTGACCGGCTTGTCCGACAGTTCCTCTGCGCGTGCCAGAAAATCGCGCAAATGCGTAATAGATTTCCGCATACCCGGCTCCAGCAATGCATCCTCACTCTCATCCGGAAAATCACCCGCATCGACAAGAGGCTGTGCCCGTTCAAGCTGCCCAAGTTCGCCCAATTCTTTTGGCGTCATTGCAATCTGATGCGGACCGCGCCGTCCAAGCAAAGTGATTTTTTCCACATTGCTATTGGTCAGATTATCAAAAGCATGACCAACTATGTCACTTCCGGAAAATTCGTTTGCTGTCTTTGCCAATATGCGCGCGACATCCAGCGCGACGTTACCATTCCCAATGATTGCCACCGATTTTGCGTCAACTGGCAGTTCAAGATCCCTGTGATCGGGATGCCCGTTATACCAGCCGACAAAGGCCGCGCTGCCTACGACACCCGGAAGGTCACTGCCTTCAACTTCCAAGGGCCTGTCATTGGGGGCGCCGGTTGCCAATATGACGGCGTCATAAAGCTCTTGCAGCTCGGCAATGCTAACATCGTTCCCCACACTTACATTACCGGCAAAGTGGACATTGTTGCCCAGAGCAGTTTGTTCAAACCGCCGGGCTACGGCTTTGATCGATTGGTGATCAGGAGCAACTCCTGTGCGAATCAAACCGAAAGGAAAAGGCATACGGTCGATAATGTCGATGGTTACGTCATCTCCATATTTTTTCAGTGCCGCCTCAGCCGTATAATAGCCCGCCGGTCCCGAACCGATGATCGCAATATGCCGCATATATATTCCTCTCTTTACCCCAAAACTTCGTATTTTCAGCCATGCTAACGGTATAATTCCAAAAGAAAAGCGTTACGGTCGACCGCTATCTATTTGGCATGCAGTTTGATGAGCCGCAGGATAATTAATGTCGAAAACGTGCTATAGATCACATTAACCCCGCCCTATTACGATATAGACACTTTCATGGATCACGGATCGGGAAGGACATTTGCTGAGTAGCAGTCTTAATAATAGTCTGCCAAAGCCAATCGATTCAAGTTATTATGATTACAGAGTATTTTTGAAGTGGAGGCATTAATGTTAAAGAAAATTATCACTGCAGTAGCCATCTCGTCTTTCGCCCTTTCAGGCGGAGCTGCTTTGGCTGCTGGAAAATCTAAAGGGCAAAAAGCACAGGATCGTGGGACTGCGCAAATTCCAGTCTGCTATAAACGACTTGGCACCATTGCCATCGTGGAGCCGGAGAACCGCTGGTGGGTAAGCTATGAACTTGGTTCTCCTGAAGCATTGATCAAAACCTATGTCGCTCGTTCTGGCTGTTTCGGTCTGGTCGATCGCGGCCAAGGCCTGGCCAGCAGAGCAGTCGAACGCGCGTTAGGCGATTCCGGTGAATTGCAGCGCGGATCCAATATCGGCAAGCGCCAGGTAAAAGCGGCTGATTATGTTATTGTTCCGGACATTGTGTCCGCCAACAGCAATTCCGGTGGCGGCGGAGCTTTGGGCGGTATCGCCGGTGCACTTGGTGGGCGCACATTTGGTGGCCTCCTTGGCGGCTTAAAAGTTAACAAGAAAGAAGCTAACGTGACCTTGTCGCTGGTAAACGTACGCACCACTGAAATGGAACGTATTACCGAAGGATATTCCCGGACATCCGACGTAAAATTCGGTGGCGGTGGTGGCGGCCTGTTTGGTGGCGTGCTAGCCGGCGCGGCGGGTGGCGGCTATACAGACACACAGATCGGTCGGGTCATGGCACTCGCCTATCTCGACGCTTATACCAAAATGGTGACACAGCTCGGCGGCCTTCCCGAAGACCCCAGCGCCGCTGCTCCATTAGCGGAATAAGTCTGTATGATCAGAACAGAATCATCCCCGGCGGCCTAACAGCTTGCCGGGGATTTTTGTTGGTGAATGGATGTCTACCGAAGTTCTAAAAAATAATACCTCTTCCCAAGGAGGAGAGAATAAGAAGAGGCCATGCAAAAACCGTTTAACTCTCTGCAAGCACGGATGTTAAAAGCTCTCACTCAAGCGTTATTCCACAACACGCCAATGGCTATCTCCCCGGATCAGGTGGTGGAAAATCTGCAAGAGCATTTTTCCAACATTGATGGTGACAAACCAAAGGAGATCGGGATGGCTCTTTATGGCTTGTTCCTGATTTTGGGCGGACCTTTCTTCCTTCTTGCATCCCCAAAGGTGCGTCAGACGCTGATCCGCCGCCGGCTGCAACATAGCCGCGTGGACCTGTTTCAGGATATTGCCCGGACAAAAGGTGTCATTCTTGCAGGCTATTACGGCCACTGGGAATATGGTGATGAGGAAGCGAATTTCGAAAATCCGATTTACCAGCGGCTAAAATATGAGCTTCCCGGACAACGCGACCGGACTGCAACAGGCGAAGTGGTTGTGGAACGCAAAACCGGACGCGATCTGACATCCGAAGTCTTTGTTGGTCATGGCGCTGTTCCCGAAGAAGTCGATGTCATCGTTATAGGCTCTGGTGCCGGGGGAGCCGTGGCCGCAGCCGCAGTAGCGGATGAGGGACATGACGTACTGATACTGGAGGCAGGCCACCATTACCCCTCGTCACGCATCACCCATGAAGAAGCACGAATGACGGCGCGTTTGTTTAAAGACGGGGCTTTGCAGACCACAAAGGATCGCGATGTTATCGTGTTTCAGGGCCGTGTGGTGGGTGGATCAACCGTCATTAACAATGGCATTTGCTTGCGGATGAAACAGGCTGGACTGGTCCATCCACAAGCCGAAGATGTGTATGAAACTTGGTCCGAACTTGGTGCGCCGGTCAGCGAAACGGAACTGATTACCAGCTACGAAGCGGTAGAAAGGATGCTGGAAGTGTCCCCAATATCCACTATATCTGGGCGCAATAATGGGCCGCATCTATTGGATGGCTGGAACAAATATGCGGCCAAATCGTCTGACCCAATGGACAAACAAGCCGTCACCGCATGGTTCCGCAAAAATTACGGCCCCCAAACTCCGGATTGCGAATGTGTTTATTGCGGCTATTGCAACACGGGATGCCCCTATGGCCGCAAGAAAGCGATGCCAGAAAGCTTTCTTTCCCATGCCACCAGCACACAGCGCGAGAATCCTGCAAGAATATTGGACGGCGCAGAAGCAACGCGAATCGTCTGGACAGAAAATGCAGAAGGCATACGCGTAGCCGAAGCTGTGGAGGTTACATTGCGCGATGGCCGCAAGCGAAAAATTGCTGTCAGCAAAGGCGTAGTCGTAGCGGCTGGTGCCCTGGCTTCCAGCAATTTGCTAATCAATAGCGGCTTTCCCAATAGCGGCAGCGGCATCTCGCTCAACATCGCTTGTCCAGTTGTCGCGTTGATGCCCGAAGGCCACGAAGTCAACGTCTGGAACGAGGACCAGATGGCTACTTATGTCGATCGCGGAGATTATCTGATTGAGAGTCATTTTCAACCGCCTATGAGCATGGCAACGCTTGTTCCCGGATGGTTTGACGAACATTTCCGGCGAATGCTGAATTACAATCGGCTGGTTTCAGCGGGCGTCTTGTTCCCCGCTGACCGACTTGGCAAAATGGAAGACGGCAAGCTGAAACTGAAAATCGGTGAGCCAGAACTCGACCTTCTCCGTCGCGCATTGGCGACTATGACGAAGGTTCATTTTCTTAATGGCGCGATCGAAGTCTATCCTGCGCTCTTAAAAGGGCAGACTCTGCGCAATAATATGAGCGATACGGAGATCGACGCCTTTTATGCCAAGGCCATTACCGAACCGGATGATGTTGTCTTGTCTAGCTCGCATCCGCATGGCGGCAACGCGATCAACATTGATCCTTCCAAAGGCGTAGTCGATTTAGACCAGCGCGTCCACGGCGCCGCCAATATCTTTGTTACTGATGCCAGCGTCATGCCAAGCTGTATTCGCGTCAATGCTCAACTTACCACAATGGCCATGGCTCACAGGGCAATGGCCGGGAAAAAACGGTTTGGTTAGAGGTCTCGTGACAACAGAAAATTCCAACGAGAAAGCATAGCCTGTTTACATCAGCGTCATATCGTCTAATCGAAGCGCCAAGCAATTTTGGAGACTTTGTAATGCGTGCGGATGCTCAGGCGCATGTAGACCGGATCAATGCGGCGCTAGCCCTGCTTAAAACTTCGCTGAACTGGGACGTTGCTTTGCGTCGCCTGGACGAACTCAACGCGCGGGTCGAAGACCCGACCCTGTGGGATGACCAGAATGCCGCGCAAGCGGTAATGACCGAGCGGCGGCGTCTGGATGAATCGATCACTGCGGCTAATGAAATCCAGCAGGAAATGGATGATGCCCTCGAATTTATCGAGATGGCGGAAGAAGAAGGCGACAATGCGCTTGCTGATGAAGGCGTAACCACGCTGGGCCAGCTTGCCGACCGCGCGGATCGTGACAAGGTGCAGGCTCTGCTGTCAGGTGAAGCCGATAATCTGGATACTTATCTGGAAATTCACGCGGGTGCTGGCGGGACGGAAAGCCAGGACTGGGCAGAAATGCTGCTGCGTATGTATCAGCGCTGGGCGGAATCGCGCGGCTATAAAGTCTCTATGGTCGATTATCAGGCTGGAGATCAGGCCGGTATCAAGTCTGCCACCCTCGAAATCAGAGGCGAGAATGCCTATGGCTTTGCCAAAACCGAAAGCGGCGTCCATCGGCTCGTGCGTATTTCGCCTTACGATAGCGCTGCCAAACGCCATACCAGCTTTTCCAGCGTCTGGGTCTATCCGATAATCGACGACAGTTTCGAGGTAGAGATTAACGAAGGCGATCTGAAAATCGACACCTATCGTGCATCCGGTTCCGGTGGTCAGCATGTCAACACCACCGACAGTGCCGTGCGTATTACCCACCAGCCGACAGGTATCGTCGTCGCGTCCCAGAACGACCGTAGCCAGCATAAAAACCGTGCAACTGCCATGGGTATGTTAAAAGCGCGCCTATATGAAGCCGAATTGCAACGCCGTGAGGCGGAAGCCAGCGGTGAATATCAGGCCAAGACCGAAATCGGGTGGGGCCACCAGATCCGCTCCTATGTGTTGCAGCCTTATCAAATGGTCAAAGATCTGCGCACAGGCATGACCTCCAGCGCGCCATCAGATGTTTTGGACGGGGCGCTTGATCCTTTCATCGCCGCAGCATTGTCACAGCGTGTGACGGGCGAAAAGGTCGATGTCGAGGATGTGGATTAAAGCGACTTAAAACGTATACCCGATCCCGACAATCCCGGAAAACTGGTTTGAACTACCGCGAATCGATGTCACCGGAGATCGTTTTGCATCACCAAGCAATCTGGAATAGCTGCCGATCAGGGAAATGCTAAATCCGCCATTGGTCACGTCACCGTCCAGATCGATGGCAGTAAACAGGGTTGCACCGACATTTTTCCATCCACTCTGCGCTTCAAATACGGGAAGCCCGCTTGCGGTAGAGCCTGCTGGATCGATGCTGAAATAATAATCGGCAAAATCGTCATCAATATGCTCGGCGCTTACGGAAAGGCTGACTGCAACGCTGCGACTTAGTGGGGTAAAATAGGTCAAAGAAGGATATACTATCATCCCGTTATGAGCCCCAGCAACGTCCCAGCGCATATCCATTTGAGCGGTCAGCGAGTCATAACCGTGCAGCACACGATTAACCTGTATGCCCGCAACCCCGCCCAGTTCTAAGGCAAAGTCGAGCTTGCCGAGTCTTTTGACAACATCGTCCTTGATTGAGTTATGCCGATCAAAGCGGGCAACCGCGACAGGCCCCAAGATATAATCTATTTTTGCGTCTTTTTTATCGGATATCACGTCTACGGCGAAACCAGGGCCACGAGGTTGAAAGTCAATTCCCGCCACACTGCCGATAATGACCGGTATCGGCGACACTGTATAATCATCAGAGCCGGTATAACTTGGTCCAACCACGGCCCCCGCACCGATGGTGAGATAGTCACCATCAAACACACTTTCTCTCGCGGGCGGCCTTTGTTGAGCCTCCTGCTCCTGCGCATAGGCATGGGTTGAGAGAAACAGCGCTGTGCAGAAACTTATACTACACGCCGTCTTGCCGGATTTTGTCAGGATTTCATGAGCCATATCATGTTAATGCGGCAAATCTGTAAAGGATCCAAACAAATTGCTCTTGCTTGAAAGATATATTTGGTTTCCACTAGAAAATCAGGAAATGTTTCGCAAAAATTGCGCTTAAACACTGGTACGATCGCATATTTTATCACATGATGCACGACGATGTTTCATGCGCTTAACCGCTGTCGCACGCAGAAACTTATCCATGCCAAGGACTAAAAATTGATCGAGCATTTCTATGCCTAACATTAACAGAATAGGCTCTGGCTGGACAGAATCACAATGATCGCTTCAGCTAAAGGCAAAAGCAGACATTATCCGCAAGCCGAGTTGTTCAAGAAAGCCGCCGTTATCGGTTCGGGCTTTGGCGGCTTGGCGCTTGCCATCCGTCTGCAATCGGCCGGTATACAGACTACTGTTGTGGAGGCTCGTGACAAACCGGGTGGACGAGCCTATTTTTGGGAAAAAGACGGATTTATATTCGATGCGGGCCCGACAATCATTACCGAACCAGATAGTCTGGCAGAACTCTGGGAACTCACCGGTCACGATATGGCCGCTGATATCAAGTTGCTACCTGTATCACCCTTTTTCCGGCTGAATTGGCCCGATGGCACTAATTTCGATTATGCCAACGATCCTGATGTGCTTTTAGGAGAAATTGCCAAGATCGAAGCGGGCGATGTGGAGGGATATAAACGCTATCTGAATTATAACGACGAATTGTATAAAGCAGGCTCTAACAAGATTGCCTCCACATCTTTTCTCGATTTCAAATCAATGCTCAGCGCCGCACCAACACTTGTTAAGCTTAAAGCCTACCGTTCTGTTTATGCAATGGTTTCAGGTTTTGTGACAAATGAAAAGCTGCGCCAGTTCCTGTCTTTTCAGACCTTGCTCCTAGGCGGTAATCCCATGACCGCAAATGCTGCTTACGCACACAATTTCGAATGCGCAGGAGGGATCTGGTTTCCGAAAGGCGGAACCAATATGCTGGTAGCTGCCATGGTGAAGCATTTTGAACGGCTTGGCGGCGTGATCCGCTTGTCAGATCCTGTGACCAGCATCGACACTTTGGGGGACCGCGCTTCTGGCATCACCTGCAAATCGGGCTGGAGCGAAGCATTTGATGCCGTTGCCTCCAATGCTGATATTATGCACTCTTATCGCGACCTCCTTGCTCATAAACACCGGAGCGGGAAAGCTACTGCAGCGCTAAAGAAAAAGAAATATTCACCGTCGTTTTTCATCGTTCATTTCGGCCTGAAAGGCACATGGCCGGGGATTCCCCATCATATGATGTTGTTCGGGAATCGTTATGAGAAGATGTTAAAAGATATTTTTGATACCGGTGTTCTTTCAGGCGATTTCTCAAGCTATTTACACCATCCGACAGTAACCGATCCCGATATGGCACCTATGGGCGATAGTTGTTTTTACGCACTTGCCCCTGTCCCGCATCAAGGAAAGCTGCCGATTGACTGGAAGAAAATGGGGCCGCTTTACGAAAAACGTATTCTCCACGAGATCGGTCATCGCCTGATCCCCGATATCCATGAACGGATCGTCACCAGCTTTCATTACACACCGCAGGATTTTGGCGACGACTTTAACGCCTATCTGGGCAGCGCATTCAGCATGGAACCTCTACTCTCGCAAAGCGGGTGGTTTCGGGTTCATAACCGCGATGAAATTATCAGTAATCTTTACTTTGTCGGCGCAGGCACGCATCCAGGGGCAGGCATCCCCGGCGTTGTCAGTAGCGCCAAGATCACGGCAGAGTTGATGCTTGAAGAATTAGGGTAAAGATTAGAATTGAGCGCCAATTTTCAGCCCATCAATCTCGTGCCAAAACATCCGCTGCAATTTTTGAAAGTCGCTCAACCGCCGCGCCGTGAATTTTTTCCGCAGTGCACAGCACTCCAAACGCCTTACCATGCTCGCTATTATAGCGCAGCTCATTGCCTAGCGCATCAGTGACATGCGCCCCTGCTTCGCTGGCAATCAAGTGCGCGGCAGCAATGTCCCACTCATAACCCCAGCGGATCGACGCTACCAGATCGGCGCGATCATCTGCCACCATGGCCATGCGTAGCGCGATGCTATTGGGTTTTGGCACCGGCGAAAGATCAATATCAGATGGTAAGTCCGCGGTGTCTAGAGGAATACGCGAACCATCATATCGGGTGCGTTTGCTCGCAGTTATTGCGCGGCCATTGACCTCGGTATAGCGCCCCGCTTTGGCAATCCATGTTTCCGCCATCGCGGGTGCTTCCAAAATCCCGAACACTGGTACGCCCTGTTTTACCAGCGCAATCGATACGGCCCAGCCGGTCTTGCCTTTGACAAAATCTCTGGTGCCATCAATCGGATCAACGACCCAGAGCAAATCTTTGCTTTGACGCGCACTATCATCCGCTGTTTCTTCCGATAGCCAGCCAGCGTCTGGAAGCAATTTATTGAGCCGCTGTTTGAGCAGGTCATCCACGGCGATATCGACACTGCTCACAATATGGCCGGGTGTTTTCTCCCAGACATCATTCGATAGCACGCCAGCGGACCAACCGGCCATGGCAAGTTGCCCCGCTTCTTTGGCGATCGTAACAAGCTGGCCATAATCAACTTCAGCCATTGTCGCACCCATATAACAGCGGCGCGTCACAGCTATGTGGCAAATGTTTAACCACCGGCCACTGTCATACTATCGGTCCGCAATGTGGGCGCGTTTATGGCATAACGATATTCCAGATCATCCGCAGGGACCAGACTCGCAAACATGGCTTTCAGGTTCCCGGCGATGGTAATTTCCGAAACAGGCGGGCCAATTTCGCCATCGGTAATAATGAAACCGCCTGCACCGCGGCTATAGTCGCCCGTCACAGGATTCACGCCCTGCCCAATTAATTCAGTGATATAGATGCCATGCTTGATGTCTTTTATCAAATCGGCCTTGCTAACGGACCCTGGGCTCATGTGGAGATTGGTCACACTGACTCCAGGAGCGCCGCCAACGCCGCGAGATGCATGACCGGTTGGCTGTAAGCCCAATTGCCGCGCAGATGCACTTTCCATGATCCACTGCGTCAAACGACCATTGTCGATCAATTTGGTCTTCGCAGTCGGTAACCCCTCTCCGTCAAAGATTTTCGATCGCAGGCCGCGCTTACGGTGCGGACAGTCAATAATATTGATCGCGCTGTCAAAAACCTGCGTATCCAGAGCGTCGAGCAAGAAACTTGTTTTCCGCGCAATCGCGCTACCCGCAATCGCACCGATAAAATGACCGAGCAATGAATTACTGATCCGGAGATCGAACACAACCGGCATCGCGCCGGATTTGAAATCAACCGGATTCAACCGGGCGACTGCGCGCTCTCCGGCTTCTTTGCCAACCTCTTCCGCCGCTTCAAGGTCAGAAAAGTGCCGCTTACTATCATAAGCATAATCCCTTTCCATGGCACTGCCCTGCCCAGCTATCACGCTGGCATGGCAGCTATAGCCGCTGGTAGAATAAGCGCCGGAAAAACCGTGGCTGGTGGCCAGTGCAACAATCGAACGTCCCGCGCTGGCTCCGCCGCCTTCGCTATTGGTTACGCCCTCTACTGCCCGGGCGGCGTCTTCTGCCTTCAATGCCATTTCGCGTAATATCTCAGGGTTTGGATCAACGCCATCATCGCCATCAATCATGATATCGGGCTGTGATTTCAAAATCAGCTCTTCGGGGGCAAGACCCGCATATTGGTCTTCGGGTGCCTCTCGCGCCATATCCATGGCACGCCCGACAAGTGCGGACAAAATCACCGGGTCCATGTCAGATGATGAAACGGTAGCCGACCGCTTGCCAACAAAGACCCGCAGGCCGATTTCTTCGCCTTCGGAACGCTCGACATCTTCCAGGTTACCAAGCCGCATCTGCACCTGTGTAGAAGCATCACAGACATAAATAGCATCGGCAGCATCAGCGCCGGCTTTTTTGGCTTGGGAGATAAGGGCGTCGGCGCGGTCTTGCGCTTCTTCTGGCTTTAACATGTGCAGGACATAGATACGCCCGGCGTCAACGTCAACGGCGCTATCTGCGTTTAACCGCCAAATAGCCCGTTTTCAGAGCGATTGAGAAATCAATTATGTTAGAATATCGCCCTGATAAGTAGGATCACGCCAATGAAAAAAAGCGGTATCCCCAGCGTCAAAGTCCAAAGCGCAATCTGGTCCTTGCGAAACCGGGCTGCCAGACTGTGTCCCGTAAGCCCGAACGAGTCCACGTTGCGCCAGCGCTTTTCATATTTGCGGCAAACCGGAATGATGACACCGACAAGCAACACCAAACCGAAATAGGGCGCAATCGACATGCCCTTGGTTTCAATGAATTTAAGCACTACGAAAATTTGCAACATGGTATAAACAAGCAACGCAGCAGCGCTGTTATTGCTCATCTTCTTATCCCAGCGCACAGTTTTCAAAGGCAGATCATTGCCATTGGAACGCCGCTTAGCCCCTCGTTCATGGTGTGCGGATACAGCCATTTTATTTCCTTTCAACTAACCCTCTCCGCGCCGTCAAATGTCCCCTTCGATCTGACGCTCTTAGCAGTATAAGCTTTTTCTTCCAAAAGCCAAATCACTATATTTCATTCTTAATATTACACGAAGGCGGTATAAATCTTGCCGATCATTGCGGCTAGAACAATCCCGGTGAAGCACAGCAAACAAAAATATCATTGCTCCCGTCTCTCACCTCTCCTACTTCATTCGCATGAGCATGTTTACAACTCCCTGTTCCATTACCTTCATGGCAATTAGTGTGTTGGCGGCCACTCTTCCGCTAACCGGGTGCAAGAAAGTTTCGGATGAAGATGCGGGACGATTAGAGTCTGCGTGGGATTATCCACCAGCAACACGTCCAGTGGCTGAGTTAGGCAGCAATCAATGGTCTACCGAAACCGTGCGTGACGACCGGGGAGAAGCAGAAGAGATAATGGAAGCGGCGTCGCTGAAGCCAGGCATGACAGTCGCCGATATTGGTGCGGGTGAAGGCTATTATACCGTACGCCTGGCTGAGAAAGTCGGCGCCCAAGGACGAGTGCTGGCGCAGGATATCGACAAGGCTGTAATTGAGCGTTTAGCCGATCGGGTAGCTCGCGAATCACTCGACAATGTATCAATCAAGCTAGGCGCGCCGGATGATCCGCGTCTGCCAGAGAACAGCTTTGATCGTATCTTCCTGGTACATATGTATCACGAAGTGAGCGAGCCTTACGCTTTTCTTTCTCGTCTTCGCCCCGCCATTCGTCAGGATCAGGACGGTGGAAGTTATGATGGCGGGGAGGTGATCGTGGTCGATGTTGACCGCCCCTTTTCGCAACATGGCACGCCGCCAAAACAGCTATTTTGCGAATTTGAAGCAGTGGGCTATCAACTGGCCGGCTTCATGCAACGTCCTGAGTTAGGCGGTTATTTCGCGCGTTTCTATCCCGTTGGCAAAGCACCACTTCCCGGTGAGATCGAACCGTGCGAGTTGCAGGAATAGCGGTACGAAAACGGCAATCCTTCTCGGATTGTTATCTTAATATATCAAAAGCTTGACTAGCTCTCATCACCCATTTTCAGAGCAGCAATAAACGCTTCTTGCGGAATGCTGACATTGCCATATTCGCGCATCTTGGCCTTGCCCTTTTTCTGTTTTTCGAGCAGCTTTTTCTTACGACTTATGTCGCCGCCATAGCATTTTGCGGTCACGTCCTTACGCATCGCCGCAATTGTCTCACGCGCAATTACTTTTCCGCCAATCGCTGCCTGCACGGGGATTTTGAACAAGTGCCGTGGGATCAGGTCTTTCAGGCGTTCGCACATGTGCCGACCACGCGCTTCAGCGGCATCGCGATGAACTATCATGCTGAGTGCATCGACCGGGTCGCCGTTGACCATGATATTCATCTTGACCAGATTGCCGGAGCGCAGTCCCACCTGATGATAGTCAAAGCTGGCATAGCCGCGCGAGATACTTTTCAGCCGGTCATAGAAATCGAACACTACTTCGTTAAGAGGTAGCTCATAAACGACCTGTGCCCGATCCCCGACATAGGTCAGGTTTTTCTGGACCCCGCGCCGATCCTGACAGAGTTTCAGGATTCCGCCCAGATATTCATCAGGGCAATAGATGGTTGCTTCTATCCACGGTTCTTCAATGTCGGCAATCTTCACGATGTCCGGCATATCGGCGGGATTATGGAGGAATTGTTCGGATCCGTCGTTCATTACCATCCGATAAACCACCGAAGGTGCGGTTGTAATCAGATCCAGATCATATTCGCGGGTCAGCCGTTCCTGGATGATTTCCAGATGCAACAGACCCAGAAAGCCGCAGCGAAAGCCCTGCCCCAATGCGGCGCTGGTTTCCATTTCAAAAGTGAAGCTTGCGTCGTTCAGGCGCAGCTTGCTGATACTTTCGCGCAGTTTCTCAAAGTCAGCAGCATCAACCGGGAAGAGCCCGCAGAAGACCACCGATTGCACTTCTTTAAATCCGGGCAATGCCTCTGTTGCGCCGCCTTTGACCGTGGTGATCGTATCACCGACGGCGGTCTGGGACACTTCCTTGATCTGCGCAGTGATGAAACCGATCTCTCCCGCCGCCAATTCGGGCAGGATTTCAATCTTTGGTCGCATACAGCCGACACGATCGACCAGATGTTCCGTGCCTTGAGCCATGAACTTGATCCGCTGCCCCTTGGACAGCACACCGTCAATGACGCGGACAAGGATAACCACACCCAGATAAGGGTCATACCAGCTATCAACCAGCATCGCTTTCAAAGGTGCATTGCGGTCTCCGCCAGGAGCCGGTATCTTTTCGACAATCTGTTCCAATATGTCTTCGATACCGATACCGGATTTTGCGGATGCCAGCACCGCTTCCGACGCATCGATCCCGATAATTTCCTCAATTTCGTTGCGAACACGTTCCGGATCGGCGGCGGGAAGATCGACCTTGTTCAGAACAGGAATAATCTCGTGGTCATGCTCGATTGACTGGTAAACATTGGCTAGCGTCTGCGCTTCTACACCTTGCGCCGCATCCACAACCAGCAACGCCCCTTCACAAGCGGCAAGGCTCCGTGACACTTCATAGGCGAAGTCGACATGGCCCGGTGTATCCATCAGGCTCAGCTCATAAGCTTCGCCATTCTTCGCGGTATAGTTAAGCCGGACAGTCTGCGCCTTGATCGTAATACCACGCTCGCGCTCGATATCCATGTTATCAAGCACCTGCTCACTCATCTCGCGTGCGGTAAGGCCCCCAGTATGTTGGATCAGCCTGTCCGCCAGCGTCGATTTGCCGTGGTCAATATGTGCGATGATCGAGAAATTACGAATATGGGAGCGTTCAGTCATAAGGCGCCGATAGCAGGGGTTTTCACCCCTGTCAGCAGGGAAACGGCAAAAGTGACACAGCTTGCCAAACAATCTTGGCAGGGCAGCCCTTACTTTACCGGCTCGTTATAGAATGAAACCTATAACGCACCTTAAACTCACTGCGATTCAGCTTAATAAATGCCACCTTCTTCCTGAAGGAACTCGCTGTCAGTTCGCGCTCCGTCCCCTGCATTTGCAGCGCGATTGCGGGCAGCGATCTTGGCGGCTTTTAACTGCGCCTTCATTGCTTCCAGACGAGCAAGCATATCCTCTTTACGGATCGAACGCTTTGGTTCGGTTTCCGGTTTGAAGACATCCCAAATCACAGCCGCTCTTGGTTCATCGGTCGGCCAGCCGCCGAAAACACGTTTTCCGGTTCTGCGGTCCACCTTGACCATGCGGATACCACGCGGCGCTACGAATGGCGTTTTCGGCATGCCCTTCATCGCTTTCTCGGCAAATTCCTGAAAAATCGGGGCCGCCAATGTGCCGCCCTGCGCATAGCCGCCCATATTGGCCGGTTGGTCAAAGCCCATATAGACACCTGCCACCATATCCGGTGATCCGCCTACGAACCATACATTGGTCGGACCGTTGGAGGTTCCGGTTTTACCGAATAAAGGACGTTCAAGGCTCCGTAGCCTTTGCGCCGTGCCACGGGTAACAACGCCTTCCATTATGTTGACGATCTGATAAGCGGTCATCGGATCCATAAGCTGCTTTCCTGCTGGACGAGGGCGAGGCATCCGTGCTCCGTCCCAGTCAGACTGGTTACAATCTTCGCAAATCCGCTTGTCCGCGCGAAAAATCAACTTGCCCTGACGGTCCTGCACATAATCGATAACGGTCGGCTTCAACTCGCGTCCATAGTTCACTAGCATCGAATAGGCGTTGGTCAGCTTTTCCACCGTCGTGCTGCCCGCTCCAAGCGCATAGGAAAGATACGGTTCATAATCGCCGATGCCCATTGTCTTGATGGTTTTGACGACATTATCCATGCCGGCATCATTGGCAGCGCGCACCGTCATCAGGTTGCGGGATTGTTCGACACCCCATCGCAATGTTTGCGGCCCGGCTCCTCTGGAATTGCCGAAATTGCGGAAACATTTGCGACCCAATGAAGCGGATTGATACACACAAAACGGGCTATCCGTGATGATCGTCGCAGGCGTCATTCCCTGGTCAAGTGCGGTCGCATAGACGAACGGCTTTATTGTCGAGCCTGGCTGACGCGATGCTTGAGTGGCGCGGTTAAACGCGCTCATCCGGTCATCAAAGCCGCCCTGCATAGCCCATATCCGGCCATTATGAGGATTTTGCACAACCATACCGCCGGAAACCTTGGGCACGTTGCGTAGTTGGTAAGTGCTGCCGCCTTGCGGACTAACGGCGATAATATCACCAGCCTTTAACTTATCCGGCACATTGCTAATCGTGCCTGTTTTGCCATCGGAGAAACCGATTTCAGCGCCGCCGCCCTGACGTCGTAAGGCTACAGCAATCTGCCAATCGGAATGGTCCGTATCTATATAGGTCGAAGCCAGCCTCTGCGCCCATTCGCCGTCAATCTCGATCGTGTTGATCGGACCGCTCCAGCTTTTACCGCGGCTATAACGTAGCAAGCCGTTACGCAGCGCGTCTTTCGTATATTCCTGCAATTGCGGATTAAGCGAGGTGCGAACCCACAAACCACCGGCATAAACGCTGTTAGGCCCATCTTCGTCCGTTTCACCAAACTGTTCGATTAACTGACGCCGGACTTCTTCGATAAAATAACCACCGACCCGTTCATAACGTTCGCCGCGGGAACTAATGGCTCCCAAAGGCTGCGCGACAGCCTGGTCATGCTGCTCCTTTGTGATCCAGTCATTGCTCAGCATCCCGCCCAAAACCCAGTTGCGTCTGGAAATGGCGCGATCTTCATTGTCTTCTGGGCGATAATTGGCCGGACCTTTAGGCAGAATCGCCAGATAAGCCATTTCATGCAGGGCCAGTTCGTCCACATCCTTACCGAAATAGGCCTGCGCTGCTGCCTGCACACCATAAGCATTGCGACCTAGGAAAATCTGGTTGAGATAAAGCTCAAGGATTTCCTCTTTGGTCAGAACGTCTTCAATCCGGTAGGCAAGTATCGCTTCACGGACTTTACGGCGATAGGAAAGCTCGTTCGTTAGCAGTAAGTTTTTTGCGACTTGTTGGGTTATCGTAGAAGCGCCCACCGGGCGGCCACCACTGGTAAGGTTGGTGACAATTGCGGTCGCTATGCCGGGATAATCCAAACCCCCATGTTGGAAAAATGTCCGGTCTTCAGCAGCCAGATAGGCGCGTATCAATGTCGTCGGGTAATCGGAATAAGACAGCTGTACCCGGCGTTCGCGGGCGTAACTGTGCACTGGTTCCCCATCATAAGCGCGCACTATGGTCGGCAACGGCGGCTGATATTGCTCCAGCATTTTAGCATCGGGCAAATCCCGTGCGAACAGCAACCAGATCAACAGCCAGCCAATCAAACATAGGGCTGCAAAGGCGAGAAGCAGACGAAACCACCATTTTTGCCACAATGTTTCCAGCCCACGCATAAAACTGCCACTTTTGCGCTCCAGCTTGTAAGCTAGGCTCTCCGTGGGCTCAATGCCATCTGTATCGGGGGTATTATTGACCATATCCTGCGCTATCTAGCATCATCAGACTCATTATCCAGATAATATCGACGAAAAATTGCATCAGGGCTACCAGAGTAATCGTCATCCTCGCACAAACGGGAAATCAATAAGGAATCTGCAAAACTCTTAGTCATCCTCGGGAAAGACGAGACATACATTTATCAAACCATCATTCCCGCGCCGACTTACGCGCGAAATGGGCTTCTATAGCGTTAGCGATTCCGGTAGCGACATTGGTTTGCCCTTCCCGCGATGCCAGTAACGCGACATCTTCCTTGTTCGTCATATAGCCGCTTTCAAACAAGACCGAAGCTGTGTCCGGTGCTTTCAGGACAACAAGCGAGGCAAAGCGGTGCGGATTGGCTCGGAATTTAATCAACCGCTCCCCTTCACGGACCAACAATTTCGCGAAGTCAGAGGACTCTTTCATCGTTTCACGCTGCGTCAAATCAATCAATATGGACGAAACATCACGGTTGGCCTCGCCCAGATGGACGCCGTTTATAATATCGCCGCGATTTTCGCGCGCTGCCAGTTTAGCTGCCTCTCGGTCTGATGCGACTTCTGACAAAGTATAGACGCTGGCACCGGACGCCAAAGGGTTGCTCGCAGCATCGGCATGGATTGATATGAACAGATCAGCCCCAAGCCGCCGGGCGATGCCGTAACGCTCTTCGAGCAAGAGATATTTATCTGTGTCGCGTGTCAGAGCAACGCGGACCCTGCCACCAGCAAGCAACTGTGCCCGAACCGCTTTGGTGACCGCAAGCACGACTGATTTCTCATATACACCTCCATGCGGTGAAACCGTGCCCGGGTCATGCCCTCCGTGCCCTGCATCAATGACAACTAAGGGCAGCTTCAGATCCTTTGGACCGGCAATTTTGGGCAGAGCAACCGAAGGCTGTGGTTTGCCGAGCTGCATTTTGACGCTGTAGGCCTTTTTTGGCGGCGCGGCTCGGAACTGGACAGTTTCAAACATGGGTGACGGAACGGAGCGGTCAACAACTGCGGCATGCGCTGAACCATGAATTAACATCAGAAGCGCAGTCAAAAGCACAGCATTATACCGACCGCAGGACAAATATGCCTTATGCAACAGCGCTTTACTTATGCTCCAGATATAATTTTTGTCGGCCATAAATGTTTGGCGATACCCCCTGCGGAACAGCCCTAAAACAAGATTAATGTTCCATAAAGGATATAATTATAATCGCCTGTAATATGAGAGAGTTAATTGAAAAACAGCCGATTTCTGGTACGTTTCAGGCGCTCCCGGCTACGGGAACATAATTGCGGCCTATTAGTAAGCCGATCATGCGATAGTTTATATTGCCGATTTGCAATTGCGGTGCTAGCACTCCATCTGTGTCATTAGAAATTAATTTATAAAGACACGAGCGAAGCGGGACATCTGTCCCGCACTTACAGGTTGACGCAACATGAGGCATGACATCTCCGGTTCCGGAACTCTTCCAAAGGGAAGCGTTTCTATGAACGGAAAGACTTGGGCTACCGGCCCGAGCCATGCATTTGTTGCAGACACATTTTTTTCAGAGATATTTGAACCTAACCGGATGACGCCGCCCGCCCCTGCTCGATGGAGAACCATTGGATTGGCTGCGCGCAAGAAGACGTCATCCCTTTTATATTGCATGATACGACCGGACAAGTTTCCGGCGCATCATGTCAGGAGTATAGTGAATGAGCACGCGCATGTTAATCGACGCGCGCCACCAGGAAGAAACCCGGGTGGCAGTCGTAAAAGGGAACAAAATTGAGGAGTTTGACTTTGAATCCTCGGATCACAAACAGCTAAAAGGCAATATTTATCTAGCAAAAGTAACGCGAGTAGAACCCTCGCTACAAGCTGCATTTGTTGATTATGGCGGCAACCGCCACGGATTTCTTGCATTTAGTGAAATCCACCCCGACTATTACCAGATCCCGCAGGAAGATCGCGAACGTCTGCTTGCCGAAGAAGCCGAACATGCCGCTGAAGAGGCTGCATTGCGCGCGCAGGAAGAAGAGGAAGACGATACACCTTCCGATATGGTGCGTAGCGAAGCAACCGAGGATCTGGACACCGCTTTGGTCGAGGTCGAGAAGGATGACAGCGTCGATACGATAGACGTCACAGAGGGCAAGATGCCTGATGATGACGATGGCGATGATTCTGATGGCGACGACGACAGTGACGACGACGACGATAGCGATGACGAAGAATCCTCTGAAGGCGATAGTGAAGCGAGCAATGGTCGTCGCAACAACCGGGGTCGCGGCAAAGGTCGTAATCGTGGGCGCTCCAGCGACAATGGCGGACGTGGCAATGTAGCCAAAGCCAGTGACCAAGCGCGTCAAAAACGCATGGCTCTTCGCAAACGCTACAAAATTCAAGACGTTATCCAGCGCCGTCAGGTTGTTCTAGTTCAGGTAGTAAAGGAAGAGCGCGGCAATAAAGGTGCTGCTCTCACCACTTATCTCAGCCTTGCGGGCCGTTACTGCGTGCTCATGCCCAACACGTCACATGGCGGCGGGATCAGCCGTAAAATCAACAATGCCGGCGACCGGAAGCGGTTGAAGTCCATCATTGCGGACCTAAACCTGCCCAACAGCATGGGCTGCATCGTGCGGACCGCTGGTCTTTCGCGCACGAAACCCGAAATCAAGCGCGACTTTGATTATCTCGCACGGCTATGGGACGAAGTTCGGGAGAAGACTTTGGGTGCGGTTGCCCCTGCCCTGATCCATAGCGACAGCGACCTTATCAAACGCGCGATTCGCGACATATATAATCGTGAGATTGAAGAAGTTCTGATCGAGGGCGCGGAAGGTTATGCTGCGGCCAAGAACTTTATGAAATTGCTGATGCCCAGCCACAGCCGGCGGGTAAAAAGCTATGCCGATCCGGTATCCCTGTTCCAGCGTTACGGCGTAGAGGATCAGCTATCCGCCATGTATCAGCCGGAGGTCCAGTTGAAAT
>JADMKQ010000113.1 GCA_015478735.1 Sphingorhabdus sp.
GACCCAAGCGGCAATATCGTTATCGAGCGTTCCACATTCCGGCGACTGGGCCGCTGCGACAGGGGACTTTCCTGCGCCCACAGCATTTATGTCGGTGATTATGGCTCGTTAAAAGTTACCCAATCACGCTTTGAAATGGGTTCCGGCGGGCATTATATCAAAAGCCGCGCGCCGCGTATCACCGTAAGTAATAGCAGCTTTGACGACACGCATGGCCGCGCCACCAATTACATGATCGACCTGCCCGCCGGCGCATCCGGTGTGATTAGCTCTAACGTCTTTGTTCAGGGCCAGAACAAGGAAAATTACAGCGCCTTCATCGCTGTTGCTGCGGAGGGTAAGCGGCACAGTTCGGCTGGTCTCAACATCCATTCCAACCACGCATCACTGGCCAAGGGTGTGGAGCGCAAGACCACCTTTGTCGCTGATTGGGGCGGCGACCAGATGCGGATTGCGAATAATAGCCTTAGCCCCGAATTGAAGCGTTACGAACGGCGGTAGGTCGCTTAATTCTGGCAGCTATTACCCGCGCCGCTATCAATATCCAGGCAGCGGCCATCTGTTTCATCGGCGGGAATATCCACACCGACAAACGCCGCCAATGTCGGCGCAATGTCCACCGTCTTTACCGAGTGTGGCTGCTCGAAATGGGTGATCCCCTTGTGCCAGAATAGCATCGGCACGCGGCGGTCATATTCCCAAGGGCTGCCGTGGGTAGCGACATAACCAGGCCCGCCATGGGCAATCGGCGTCACGGCTTTGTTGAGCAACACAATAAAATCGCCCGAACGGTCCGGATGGAAAGATGCCCGCGCGCGCTCGGCCATCGTCCATTCTTCTACCGGCCCCTGCGGCATGGGCATTGCGGCGAGATCAGCACTGTCCAGCACGGAATGGACCTGCCTGTGGCTGGTGAGCAGCTTCACGGCTTCGGCTTTGACCGTGGCTTTCGTCTCTTCGTCAAGCGACAGGCTGATATAATAGTCCCCAAAAGGGCTGTCGGCGTGAAGCAATGGTTCATCCCCCGGCAAGGCCAGCGATTCGCGTATCTGCGCGCCGATATAATTGGCGTTCAGGTCCGGATCGATCCGTTCCGCATGGGGAAGACCTTGCTCCTGCAAACGCTCCGGCAGATCGTGTCCGCCGTGATCAGAGGTCAGCATGGCGATATAGTCGATATTCTGCTCGTCCAGCGCGCTGAACAATATACCCAGATTGCGGTCCAGTTCGCTCATCTGGATGCACATTTCAAGGCCGCCCGTGCCAAAGGCATGACCGATATAGTCGGTCGCGGACAGGCTGAGCGATAGGACATCCGTCGCCTCACCCTGCCCCAGCTTCATCGATTGGACAAGCGCCAGCGCAGCATCAACCGTCACGCCGTCAAAATCGGGAGAAGCGCGGAAAATGCGGCTGGCCCCTTCCGGGCGCTGGAACGCATAATCGCCAACCGATTGTTTCTCACTGACCACAATGTTGCGGTTACGCGCCTCGCACCGCGCCGGAATGGCATAGGGTGCGCGAGACTTTTCTATTTTCGCGGCAATTTCATTATTAAGCGCGCCAATGGCCGGAGCGATGCTCTGTCCGTTCAGCGTGGCAAAGCCCTTCCCCTTCCACCAGTAAATCGCATCCACTTCGCGGCCACCCATCATCAGCGCCCCGCGATCTTTGCCCGATACCGCAACATTGCGCGATGCAGGCGAAATCTTCTTCAATCGCTCGCCCAATGTCGGAACCAGCAAATGCCATGCAGATTCGATATATTCGCCCTGGACTTCGGCAGTGATGCTACCAAAGCTGGTGCCCTCTATCCGCTCGTCTTCCGCGCAGTAAATGGTCTTGTCATCGCGTTTAACTTTCAGGTTGATCCAGTTATTCGCGATAATTCCGGCACGGCCAGCATGAACGCCAGTCATTATGGTCGCATGGCCGGGGCAGGTTTCTGTCGCGGCATGGGATTGATAGCCGGACGGGAAAACTGCGCCGCTGGACAGCCGCTTTAATCCGCCGGTAAAGCTGCTGCGATATTCGCTGAACAGGTCGGCAGAAAACTGGTCAACCGCAATGGCAACGACCAGCTTGGCGTTGAAAGGTTTCTTTTCGCCCTGCTCTTCGGCATTGGCCGCAGCGGAAAATGTAAGGCAGGCCACGAAAGCGGTGACATATTTAATAGCGCGCACGAAAAACCCCTCATGATATAACACGCTGTGGTAAGGCAGCGTTGGATAGACTAACAGCCTATAAAGAAATTGGTGAAATATTTATGACTTCCTTATTTTGCTCGGGCTTATTTTGTTCAGGGACGTTTCGGTCCGGGCAGAAGGTCCGAACCACGTTTCAGGCTATGGTGCAGGCCATATTGGCCGCGCTTGTCGTTGCCGCGCTGATCGGTATCAATGTGACCGGCGCTCCTGCCGAGGCGCAGGTTTCTGCTGCCAAGCGGGAACTGAATGTGCCCGCCACACTGGTTGCCGAAGCGAAGCAGGTCCACGCTGGGCAGGACATTACCCTTGCTTTTGTGATGACGCCAAAACCCACATGGCATGGATATTGGGAAAATCCGGGCGATGCGGGCATGGGCATGAGCTTTGACTGGCAATTGCCGGACGGTGTAACCGCCGGAGAAGCCAGATATCCGGTTCCCGATACGCTGCTGATTTCCGGAATCATGAACTATATTTACGAGGGCAATTATGCGGTCCTCGTCACTCTGAACCTATCCGAAAATATAGCGCCCGGTCCGCTGCCGATTACTGTAAAGTCCCAATGGCTTGCCTGCACCGATGAAGTCTGCGTGCCGGAGCAGGATACGCTTTCCATCACATTGCAAGTGGTGGACAAAGGCACTGCTATTTCACGCAACAAGGCGTTTGACGATCACCGCAAAGCGCTACCCAGGCCTTTGGGCAGTGACGCAACCTTCATCGTAAAGGATGACCTGTTCCGGCTGTCTGTGCCCATTCCGGCAGCGCTTGATGTCGAGAATCCCTATTTCTTTATCAAGGAAGACGGGGTCGTAGATTATGCCGCGCCCCAGAAGGTCAACCGCGACGGTGACAAGTTAATCATCGAAACCGCAGCGCGCGGAGACATGTTTGAAAGCATTTCCGGCGTTCTGAAAATCGGACCGGGCATAGGACTTTCGCTTGATGCCTCGAAAGGTGCGGTCGAGATGACCGGCATCCCCGTCAGCACCGGGGGAGATGGCGGAAATTTTAATAATGGTGGCGACCAGTCTCACGCATCCCTGCTCTTCATGGCACTTGGCGGGGCTATCGTTGGCGGATTGCTGCTCAACCTGATGCCTTGCGTCTTTCCGATCCTCAGCCTGAAAGCACTCAGCCTCGCCAAAGCGGGCGGCGATGAACATATCGTCCGCCGCGATGCGCTGGCTTATACCGCCGGGGTTGTTCTGGTGGCCGCAGCATTGGGCGCCTTGCTGCTTGCGCTTCGTGCCAGCGGGGCTGCAGTCGGCTGGGCGTTCCAGCTTCAGGATTCCCGGATCATCTTTGTGCTGCTCATCCTCGTCACCGCGATCGGATTCAACCTTGCCGGTTTGTTTGAACTACCCAATGTTAATTTCGGCAACAGGCTTACCCAGAAAGACGGGGCAAGCGGATCATTCTGGACTGGCGCGCTTGCTGCCTTTGTCGCAACGCCCTGCACCGGACCGTTCATGGCTGCCGCTTTGGGGGCTACCATTGTGCTACCGCCGGTTGCCGCGCTTGTCATTTTTGCAGGCTTAGGCGTTGGCCTTGCCTTGCCCTTCCTGTTGATCGCTTTCATCCCGGCTATCCGCAACCGTCTGCCCAAACCGGGGCCATGGCTCGATAGTTTCCGCAAGGCGATGGCGATTCCGATGTTTCTTACCGCCATCGGTCTGATCTGGCTGCTTGGCCGTCAGATCGGTGAAAACGGTCTGGCTCTGTCGCTGATCTTCCTGCTGCTTGTTGCCCTTATCCTGTGGTGGTTCGGCGGCGGTCAGGCAAAAGGGCTGTCGCGCGGGACAGTCACCACCGGCGCTTTGACCGCAGCGATTATCGGCGGCGTGTTATTGCTACCCGGCGGGCAGGCAATGGGTAGCAGGAGCGCAGCAAACGCATCCTCCGCCACCCTGCCCAGCGAACCGTTTAGTGAAGCGAGATTATCCGAACTGCGTGCCGCCAATCAGCCTGTCTTTGCCTATTTCACTGCTGACTGGTGCATAACTTGCAAAGCCAATGAAGCCGCCGCGGTGCAGCGGCAGGAAACAGCCGATGCTTTTGCCGCAGCCAATGTCGCCGTTTTGATGGGTGACTGGACCCGACCCGATCCGGAGATCAGCGATTTCCTTGCAAAGCATGGCCGCGCAGGTGTGCCGCTTTATCTCTATTATGCACCCGGCAAAGAACCTGTTATATTACCGCAGATTCTGACCGTCAGCACGCTGACCGACCTGATCGCATGACCAATTAAACGGATGCGTGCCCAAACTGATTGAATGGAAAGGATATTCCCATGTTCTATAAACCGGCTATCACTTCCCTTGCCATTGTCGCTGCATTTGGCATGGCCATGCCGCTCAATGCTGCCCAGAAAACCGGTGCCATCGCACAGGATTTCAAACTAACCGATATGAATGGAAAAACGGTTCAGCTTTCCAGCTTCCGGGGAAAGCCCGTAGTTCTGGAATGGCACAATCCGGGATGCCCGTTTGTGGCCAAGCATTATGACAGTGGCAACATGCAAAAAACCCAGGCCAATGCGCGCGAACAAGGCGTGGTCTGGCTGACCATTAACAGCGGCGCAAAGGGGAAGCAGGGCTATATGACAGGCTCGGAAGCGCAAAAGCTTTTTAAAGAAGAAGGCTTCAAATCCAGCCACTATCTGCTCGATAGAAAGGGTGTGGTCGGAAAAGCCTATTCCGCGAAAACCACTCCGCACATGTATATTATCGATGCTTCCGGAAAGCTGGTTTACCAGGGCGGTATTGATGACAAGCCCACTGCGGACAAAGCGGATATCAAACAAGCGCGCAATCATGTCAGCGCGGCTTTGGCTGAACTGAAGGCCGGCAAAAGCGTTAGCGTCGCGCATTCGCGGCCTTATGGTTGTTCTGTGAAATATGAAAGCTGATAAGATCAGGGAGTAGATTTAACAGAATCAAATCTACTCCCTGACTTTGTTCCGGCGACATGCGACCCTAATGCCGCCGCCGGGCAAACCATTCCCCTACCCCTCAAAGCAAAGTTCCTGATGCCGGGCAACGACCGCGTTGCGGTGTGCCTCGGCCATAGCTTCAATCGTCATTGATCGGGATAGCGCCATTCGCGTAAACCCGTCGCTATGCAGTTTGTTTTTCGTATAATCCCCCTTACTGTAACTGGAGATGAACTCCATTGTAAACTATTGTAAAATTAATTATCACTTTGAAATCAGCTTATATTTTTTGCTGCGAAATGGCGACATTCTGCCAAATATTCCTCGGAAATACTGCTTTTGGAAAAACCGGACATAAAATATCCGGATTTGATTCGCGCGGATCGCGATGATCGGCGCAGAAATAGCGTGTCAGAATTTCCTCTGTGTCCGGCCATAGCGCATCTTGCGTGTGCCTGGCTTACCCTCGGTCGCTCGCCCCTTGGGTTTGGCCAGTTGCAGGTCGGCGGGAAGGCCCAGTTCTTCGGCCTCAAGCTGTCGGATCTCATCGCGCAGCCGACCCGCTTCTTCAAATTCCAGATCAGCCGCAGCTTCGCGCATCCGTTTTTCAAGGCTTTCGATATGGCTACGCAGGTTATGGCCGACCAGATGCTGCGTATCGTCATCAATCGGCACGGTGACCTGATCCTGGTTCGACACATGGGCGATAATATCACCGATATTTTTCTTGATCGTCGTCGGCGTAATACCGTGCAGCGCGTTATATTCCTCTTGTTTCTTGCGCCGCCGGTCGGTTTCATTCAGCGCGCGCTCCATAGAACCGGTGATCCGGTCGGCATAGAGGATAACCCGCCCGTCCACGTTACGCGCGGCCCGGCCAATCGTCTGGATCAATGAGGTTTCGGAGCGCAGAAATCCTTCCTTGTCCGCATCCAGAATCGCCACCAGCCCACATTCCGGAATATCCAATCCTTCACGAAGCAGGTTGATCCCGACCAAGACATCATAGACGCCCAGCCGCAAATCGCGAATTAACTCGATCCTCTCCAATGTCTCCACATCGCTGTGCATATAGCGGACTTTTATCCCCGCCTCGTGCATGAATTCGGTCAGATCTTCGGCCATACGTTTGGTCAGCGTCGTGACCAGCGTGCGATAACCCTGCTCAGCAACTTTTTTGCATTCGTAAATCAGGTCATCAACCTGATCCTCGACCGGTTTAATCTCGACTGGCGGGTCAATCAGTCCGGTGGGGCGGATCACCTGTTCGGCAAACACACCGCCAGTTTGTTCCATCTCCCACTTGCCCGGCGTTGCCGATACACTCACTGTCTGGGGCCGCATGGCATCCCATTCATTAAAGCGCAGCGGACGGTTGTCGATACAGCTTGGCAACCGGAAACCATATTCGGCCAACGTGATTTTCCGCTTGTGGTCGCCCTTTGACATCGCGCCAATTTGCGGCACTGTCTGGTGACTTTCATCAACAAACAATAAAGCATTATCGGGCAGATATTCAAACAATGTCGGCGGTGGTTCTCCGGGTAACCGGCCAGTGAGAAAGCGGGAATAATTTTCGATACCCGCGCAGCTTCCGGTTGCCGCGATCATCTCAAGGTCAAAATTGGTCCGCTGCTCCAGCCGCTGATGCTCCAGCAGCTTGCCTTCGGCCTCCAACTCTTTGAGCCGTACAGCGAGCTCCAGCTTAATCGCTTCCATCGCCTGCTTCATCGTCGGACCCGGCGTCACATAGTGGGAATTGGCGAACACCCTCACCCGATCAAGGCTCGCGCCCTTCTTTCCAGTGAGAGGATCGAATTCGACAATCTCCTCAATCTCGTCCCCGAAAAATGAAATACGCCACGCCATATCTTCATAGTGAGAAGGAAAGATTTCCAGATTGTCACCGCGCACGCGAAAATTCCCGCGCGCGAATGCCTGATCATTGCGTTTATATTGCAGGGAAACAAGTTTGCGGATGATTTCCCGCTGATCCACCACCTGTTCTTTTTTAAGATCAAAGATCATCGCGGAATAGGTTTCGACCGAACCGATACCATAGAGGCAGGATACAGAAGCAACGATAATCACGTCATCCCGTTCCAGAAGGGCACGCGTCGCGCTATGGCGCATCCGGTCAATCGCTTCGTTTACCGAGCTTTCTTTCTCGATATAGGTATCCGACCGCGCGACATAAGCTTCGGGCTGATAGTAATCATAATAGCTGACGAAATATTCGACCGCATTATTGGGAAAAAAATTCTTAAACTCGCCGTAAAGCTGCGCCGCCAGAATCTTGTTCGGTGCCAGTATCAGTGCCGGACGCTGGGTCGCCTCGATAATCTTCGCCATCGTAAAGGTCTTGCCAGACCCGGTAACGCCCAAAAGTACTTGATCGAGATCGTCTCCATGTATTCCAGCTACAAGTTCTTTTATCGCCTCAGGTTGATCACCGGACGGTTCAAAATCGCTGACCAGTTCAAAGGCTTTACCACCTTCTGATTTTTCAGGACGGACAGGTTTATGGGGAACGAAATTTTCATCGGTTTGCGGTTCGGCCAAACCTTCTCTGATAACCAGTTGTACCATGAAAGGAATATGGGGTTTAACGAGCTGTCTGTCATCCCCTATCTTGGCCCAATATTTCGATGCAAAAGATAATGCATCTCGCAAATTTACAAAATCGGACAATCGGGATATGGGATTAGGCGGGTCCATAACTAAACAAGGATAACCCCTGTGAACAAGATTGTTTTAGCCGTAGCCGCATCTGCATTGATGGTAGGTTGCTCCAACAACACCGCAGATGCCGATAATGACGGCAATATCAGCGCGGATGAAGTGGCGAAAGTGATGAACGAAGTCACTCTAGAGCCTGGCGAATGGGAAAATACGGTAGAAATCGTGGATATCAAAATCGCAGGTCTGCCCGAAGGCGCGCCTACGAATATGATGGATAGCATGAAGACAACAACCGTCAGCAAATCATGCATCACCGAAGAGCAGGCAAGAAACCCCGGTGCGGAATTCTTTGCCGCACAGGAAAAAACCAACTGCACAGTCAAGAAGTTTGACATGAGCGGAGGCGCGATTTCATCTGAAATGTCTTGTGCCAACGCGGGCGCACCGGGCGAAATGACCATGATAATGAACGGTCAATATGGCCCAAGCAGCTATGACATGACCATGCAGATGAACGGCGGTGCCGGCGGCATGAAAATGGACATTACCGCCAAAAGCAACGGCAAACGGATTGGCAAGTGCCCCACAAGCTGAACCGCCGACACTCGTTATAAAGAACGGAGCAATGGCCATGTGCTTTTGCTCCTTTTTTTATGTATAGCATCTATCAAGTCATTGCATCTATTCTCGCCGGTGATAAGTTTCACACCGAAACCAAAAGGGAGAGAAAAGCAGATGATCGCTTACGCAATGCTCGGCACCAATGATAAGGACAAAGCCGTTGAATTTTACGATAAGCTTTTTGAAGGAACAGACATCAAAAAATTGTTCCAGACACCGTTGGGCGGGCAGTTTTATGGTAGAAAGCCTGGTCAACCGATGATCTGCATCACCACTCCATATGACGGCAACGAAGCATGTTTCGGCAATGGCACAATGGTCGCACTGGCTTTTGAAGATACGGACCAGATTGACGCGCTCCACGCCAAGGCGCTGGAGATCGGCGCCACGGATGAAGGTACACCGGGATGGCGCGCGCCCGATATATTTTACGGGGCTTATTTCCGTGATCTTGACGGTAATAAATTATGTGCCTGCAAATTTAATCTTGGTGGATAAGTGGTGCTTTATAAATAAGCGCTGGACTATCTGGAGTCTAGGCATCTGCAATTTCAGGGGAAAATCGTGAAACATTATTTACTGGCTTTGGTCACGGGCGGCTTGTTGGTCACAACGCCACCTGCTTTGGCACAATCCGGATCCGCCACGGATCTTGGAAAAGCTGTTGCGGCAGATTATGATGATAAGCTGGAAGCATTGTTTCTCGATTTTCACCGCAATCCGGAACTGTCATACAAAGAAACCCGCACGGCTGCTATCATGGCCAAGGAATGGCGCGCGGCAGGATGGGATGTTACCGAGAAAATCGGCGGCACAGGGGTGGTCGCTGTAATGAGAAATGGCGACGGTCCTACATTGATGCTCCGCGCGGATATGGATGGGCTGCCTCTCGTCGAGGACAGCGGGTTGGATTATAAGTCCACCGCCAGACAAATCAGCATTGACGGTCAGGAGAAACCAGTCATGCACGCGTGTGGCCATGATGTGCATATTACATCCCTTATTGGAACAGCGCGTCGTCTGTCAGCAATGAAGGACCAGTGGCGAGGAACGGTTGTTTTGATAGCTCAGCCCGCCGAAGAACGTATCGGCGGAGCAAAGCTGATGATGGATGACGGACTTTACACTCGCTTTCCCAAACCGGATTTTGCCATGGCTTTCCATGTTTCATCAGATACGCCGACTGGCAAACTGGCGCTGAGAGAAGGGATTAGCTCTTCTTCATCCGATAGCGTGGACATTACCGTCCACGGCATTGGAGCACATGGAGCCTCTCCGCACCGCGGTAAGGATCCGGTTGTTATGGGGGCGCAGATTATTATGAATTTGCAGACTTTGGTCAGCCGCGAGATTGCGCCGCTAAATCCAGCCGTTGTTACGGTTGGGTCATTCCACAGCGGCTTCAAGCATAATATCATTTCCGACAAGGCGGAGATGCAGCTTACCGTCCGTTCTGATGACCAGGAAACCCGCGAAAAACTGCTCGAAGGTATCAAGCGCATTTCGGAACATGTTGGAAGAATGAACGGCTTGCCCGATGACAAGTTACCCACCGTCACCATATCCCAGGAACGCACGCCTGCGACATATAATGACGCTGCTCTGACCCGCCGGATCAAAACCTTGTTTTCAGAGCGTTTTGGGCCTGATGTTTTTGACGAGCAGCCGCGCGAAGGTATGGGAGCAGAAGATTTCGCCTATTTTGTTGCACCCAATACCGATGTACCGGGCGTCTATTTCGCGGTCGGCGGAACACCGCAGTCTGCGTTTGATGCGGCAGAAGCAGGTGGGCCTCCGGTGCCGTCCCACCATTCTCCATTTTTCAAGGTTTCACCAAGAGAATCCGTAACACTGGGCACTGAAGCGATGACCGCAGCCGCGCTGGAATTGCTTTCTCCCCAAACAGAATGAGCCTCGAAGGCTGCCAGCCATTGCCCAACGGCCAAATAGACCTCAAAAACAGGGCAGGTGGAACGTTTCGTGCTTTCTCTTTGAAATCCAAGGGCTAGTATCCCGCCGATGGATGCAAGCAACTATATTCCGGCCGATGTAAAGCCGCATGACGGACAGTTTCGTGCAGGACGGCATTATTTCGCCTGCCGGGTCTATTATGAAGACACGGATTTTTCAGGGATTGTCTATCACGCCGCTTACCTGAAATTCATGGAGCGTGCGCGTTCCGATATGCTGTATCAACTTGGCATGGACCAGCGCGCTGCGTTTGAAGCAGGGGACGGTGCCTATGCCGTGGCTGATTTGCATATAAAATATATTGCACCAGCCAGGTTTCAGGATAATCTGCTGGTCATCAGCGGCGTGAAAAGGCTACGCAAAGCCAGCGTCGAAATAGAACAAACGATCATACGCGGAAACGAAAAAATAGTGTCAGCCGTTGTTCAGGCAGCTTTCCTTACGCCTGCTGGGCGGCCAAGACGGCAACCTGAGCCATGGACGAAAGCATTCGCTGCGGTCATGGTAGAAGCAGTTGATACAAAACCCGACGAATAAGAGGATTATATTTTGCTAGACAGTCTCTCTATCCACGCAGCTTCCGGTGAGTTTTCACCCTTTGCCCTGTTTTTGCAGGCAGATATCATCGTCAAGGCGGTCATGATCGGTTTGCTGCTTGCCAGCATCTGGACCTGGATGATCATTGTCAGCTTCGGGATGAAAATAAACCGTATCGGAAAGAATACAGATCATTTTGAACAGTCTTTTTCCAAAACCGACAATATTGACAAATTCTTTGACGATCATGGAAAATCCGGCCTTCCAATAGCCAAAGTGCTGTTTGAAGGGATGCGCGAATGGCGACGTTCTACTGCACGAGGCCCCATTGACCGTGAGGGCACACGCCAACGCCTTGCCACCGCGATGAATGCCTCGATAACGCATGCGGTGGACAAGCTCGCCGACCGTCTGAACTTCCTTGCCACCACGGGCAGCGTCGCTCCCTTTGTCGGCCTGTTCGGAACGGTATGGGGCATTATGCGGAGTTTTTCGGCCATTGCGGCAGAACAAAACAGCTCGCTGGCCGTCGTTGCGCCTGGCATTGCAGAGGCATTGTTTGCGACCGCGATTGGCCTGTTTGCAGCAATTCCCGCCGTTATTGCCTATAACCGTTTTTCACACCGCCTGAACAAGCTGGAAGCGCGAATGGGCCGCTTTGCCGACGGATTTCACGCGACATTGAGCCGCGAACTGGAATTGGGGAAATAGGCGATGGCGATGAACCTTTCCCCTGCACGTGGTCGCCGTAATCACGGCCGTGCGCCGATGTCAGAGATTAACGTCACACCCTTTGTCGATGTGATGCTTGTGCTGTTGATTATCTTCATGGTTACAGCGCCTTTGTTGGTCACCGGTGTGCCAGTAGACCTGCCCGAAAGCCGCGCCAATGCGCTGGAACAGGATCAGGAACCGGTGCAGATCTCGATTGACCAGCAAGGCCGGGTTTATCTTGATGACGAGGAAATGGACCGGGACATGTTGGCAATTCGGCTGAACGAAATTGCCGCAACCCAGAATCCCGAAGATCCCCGGCAAATCATGCTGCGCGGCGATAAAGCTCTGGATTACGGGTTAATCATGGGTGTGATGGGTGAACTGAACCGGGCGGGGCTAAACCGCGTGTCATTAGTCACAACAGGTTCATCTGAGTCCAATTAGGAAATATAGGCTATATGGAGAAGGCTGAAAAAATTGGCTTGGGTGTTGCCGCTGCCGGGCATGTTGCCCTGTTCGGTATATTGTCGCTCAACCTGCTGTTTATGCCGGATAACATCTATAAACCCAAGTCTATCGAAGTCACGATTGCCGATGAGGTCGGCCTGGAAAGCAGTGCGCCTAACCTTGCCCTGATACCGCCCGCGACCAGTATAGCTGAAGAACTTGGCGATCCCGACCCGACGGACCTGAGTCGGCCGGAACCCGCCGAACTTACCACCGCTCCCAGAATAGAGCCAACACGCCCGCAGCCCTCACCTGCTGCCGAGCCTAAGCCCAAACCCAAAGCAGAACCTAAGGAAAAGCCGAAGCCACAGGACAAGCCTGCGACAGAAGCAAAGCCAAAGCCAAAAGGCTCACGTCTGGGCAAGGATTTCCTGAAAGGCATAACCGACCAGTCATCTCTCAGCCGCAATCAGGAAGCGACGGGTGAAAAAGCATCTGCCAATGTCGTTGCGTCGTTGCAGCAGGAATTATACCGGCAAATTAAGCGCCATTGGAAACCGCCAACCGGAGCCGATGCAGAGCTTTTGCGGACCAAGGTCACCGCACGGCTTGACCGCAAGGGCAATATTGTCGGAACACCCACAGCCACTACTACCGGAATCACAGCCAGCAACCGATCCCAGGCCGACGTGCATAAGGAACGGGCGATTGCTGCTGTGAAACTGGCCGCACCATTTACGACATTTCCCGATAAATATTATAGCGAGTGGGACATTATAGAACCTGTCCTCTATCTTGGTATATAGGTTCAGGATTATAGGAGAATATCATGGTTACAGCTCACCCCAAGCGCCCATCGTGGCTAACCGTCTTTGTCCTGTTTGTTGGGCTGGCCGGGCTGACAATGCCTGCTCAGGCCCAATTGACCGTCGATGTTGATAATGTCGGCGCTGACCAGCTAACTATCGCCGTGCCCGCTTTTGCGACACCGCAAAGTACCGACACACCAGCGGGAACAACCTCCGAACTCGGCAATAAAATCAGCGACGTGATTGTCGGTGACCTGCGTTCCAGTGGCCTGTTCAAACCGCTTAACCGCAATCAGGTCCGTGCAATCAGCTTCAGCGAAGTGACCACACCGCAATTCCCCTATTGGCAGGGAACCAGTGCTTCCGCTGTGCTTCAGGGTTTCATCCGCACCAATGGTGATGGCAAGCTGACAGTCGGCTGCTATCTTTATGACGTGGCGCTGCAAACCGAATTGACCCGGCAGGGCTTTGTCGTGGAACCCCGTGACTGGCGGCGCGCAGCTCATAAATGCGCCGATAGCGTTTATTCACGCCTGACCGGCGAATCCCCGTTTTTCGATAGCCGCATTGCCTATATTGCCGAGACAGGTCCAAAAGGTAACCGGCGCAAAAGGCTTGCTATCATGGATAGTGACGGAGCCAACCACCGGTTCATTACCAATGGTCAGGCAACCGCCCTCACCCCGCGCTTTTCACCCGATTACAAAAAGATCGTATATTTGAGCTTTCTGGACGGCAATCCGCGCATTTATGTCTATGAAATCGGAACGGGGCAGCAAAGACTGATTACCCAAAGTTCTAACCCGACTTTCGCGCCGCGCTGGTCACCCGATGGCAAATGGTTGCTTTATTCGATGGCCATTGCGGGGAATACCGACATCTATAAAGTATCATCCCAAGGCGGCACTCCGGTGCGGCTGACCTCTGCTCCAGGCATTGATATTGGCGGCAGCTTCTCCCCTGATGGTAGCCAGATCGTTTTCGAAAGTGACCGTTCGGGCAGCCAGCAGCTTTATATCATGAGCGCCAGTGGCGGTAATGAACGCCGTATCAGCTTTGGCGGTGGCCGCTATGCAACCCCGGAGTGGAGTCCGCGCGGCGATCTGATCGCCTTTACCAAAATGGCAGGTAATTTCCGTATCGGCGTTATGACACCAGGCGGCGGCGGAGAACGCTTGCTCACCAATAACTGGCAAGATGAAGCACCGACCTGGGCGCCAAATGGTCGGGTTATCCAGTTTTTCCGGACAACCCGTGGCAGCGGTGAAACAGGTATCTGGCAGGTTGATCTGACGGGTCGGAACGAGCGCAAACTGCCTACTCCGGTAGATGGCTCAGACCCTGCATGGGGACCTATCTTGCCTTAGTTGTTATTAAAAAGTAGAAGTATAGTGAGACAAGTGACTGAAAAACGGTTATAAGTGCAAAATGGGCATGCTAAAAATAGGAGCAAGACTATGTTAAAATATGCGACCCCTCTGCTAATCACCACTGGGCTGGTCCTCGCAGGTTGTGCTAAAAAGGCACCAGAGGAATTGCCACCGCCACCAGCAGGCACGACCGAGCCAGCTCCACCTGCATCAACCGGCCCCGGCTATGCACCCGGATCACAAGGGGACTTTGTGGCCAACACAATGTCGGACCGTATTTTGTTTGAGCTTGATAGCTATACCGTTGATTCGCAGGATCAGGCGATATTGCAAAGTCAGGCCCAATGGCTTGCACAATATCCCAATGCACGGGTTACGATTGAAGGCCATGCCGACGAACGCGGCACACGCGAATATAACCTCGCTCTTGGTGAGCGCCGGGCCAATGCTGCGAAAAACTATCTGGCGTCTTTGGGTGTTAGCCCCGACCGGATGACCACCGTGAGCTACGGCAAGGAACGCCCCGAAGCATTGGGCTCTAATGAAGCTGCATGGGCTCAAAACCGCCGTGCTGTGAGCGTTGTCGTTCAATAAGGAACACGACGTTTCCTCTCGCATGAGGGACAAATAACAAAGGCCGCTAACCAGATCGGGTAGCGGCCTTTTTCATGGCTTGGTTATTATTAGGCAGCTTATTTCTTGGTGCCGGTCATGGCCATTTCACCAAAAGCACCGGCATTGACTGAGCCGGTCAGAACGCCGTCTTCTACAGTCGCCTTACCTTCCAGCTTCATGGGCATCGGCACGGTCATGTTCATTTCCCATGTCAGCTCGTTACCGTTAATCTTGCCGTTTTCGAGCTCCATTGAACCCATAGCGCCTTCGTTTGTGCCGGTGAACGTGTCGCCATTGGTGACGATTGTCACCACAGAAGCCTGATCTCCCATCGGGGATTTGGTGATGCAATCATAAGAACCATCTATCGACATAATACTCTCCTTTAAAAATAATCTGGCCTTGAGGTTAGACTGGTTTCTCAATCCAACCCTTGTTTATCAATCAAACTCAGGCGCAGACGTTCAGTCTTCCCCGACCGCCGAATCACTTGAGCTACCTGCCTTACTAACATTAGTGTTATCAGCTTCATAGCCGCGATATTCGACGCTCATGTCGAGCGCATCCAGCTGCGGTTTGATCTTGGCTGCGTCGCCGACAATAACCCAAGTAAACTTGCCCGGATCAATCGCATCGGCCATCGCTGTGTTAAGATCATCGGCGCTAAGCGCTTTGTACCGATCAGCGACGGTTTCTGCATAGTTGGAGGGACGCTGATACATCACGTCGCTTTGCATCTGCGCTAGTACACTGCTGGATTGCTCAAACTGGCCGGGCAGTTCGCGGACATTGCCGTTGACTGTGCGATCCAGTTCCGCTTGCGTAACGCCCTTGTCGCCAAGGAAGTCTTCTACCTGTTGCTTGATTGCGGCAACGGCCGGACCGGTCTGGTTGGTCTGCACGGGCGCGCGCATGACATAGGGGACTTCATGCTCACCACGCAAAATCGTGTTGCGCGTGCCATAGCTCCAGCCCTTTGTCTCGCGCAGGTCCATGTTGATCCGTGACAGGAAGTTACCGCCCAGAATCTCGTTCGCGGCGTTCAGATTCAACAGATCATCCGTTCCCTGAAAAGGCGTGACTTGTCCTGCAAGGATCATCGACTGGGGCGAATTGGCGCGGTGAATGACGACAATCTTGCCCTGTGCTTCGGGTATCTGCGCATCGAAATTCTTTGCCGGTGCGGCTTTGCCCTTGCCTTTCCATTTGCCAAAACGCGTCTCAAGCTTTTCAAGCAGCACCTGACGGTCAATCTGGCCCACGGCAAAAATTGTCGCATTTTCAGGCCGCATCCAGCTCTGGTGGAAGTTTACCAGATCCTTGCGGGTGATCGCAGCAACAGATTCCTTCGTGCCATTGCCCGAAAGACCACGGCCATAAGGATGCACGTCACCGAATAGCAGCGGAGGCAAAGCGTTGGCCGCTATGCTTGCCGGATCGCTTTCCTCGCGGTCGATGGCGGTCAGTTGCTGCACGCGGATGCGTTCAATATCATCGGTTTCAAACGCCGGATTCCGTACAATATCCGCCATCAGGTCGAGTGATGCATCAAGATTGGGATTAACCGCGCTCAGGTTTACGCTGGTGCGGTCACGACCGCCGCCAACGCTGATATTGGCGCCTAGACGTTCTTGCTGCTCGGCAATTTCGATCGAGTTCAGACTGGTGGTGCCTTCTTCCATGACCGAGGTGACAAAATTATGAAGGCCGATTTTATCCGCAGGGTCGGCGGTGGCGCCTGCATTAAAAGACAAGGTTACGCGCGTCATCGGGACGGCGTCGCGGCGGGCGAAATAGACTTTTATGCCGTTAGATAGCACCGAGCTTTCGACTTCGGGGAAGTCTACATTGGAAAATTCACCGACTTCGGGAAGGCTGGAACGGTCGACAGATGGAACAGATGGAGACACATCGCCCTGTGTGTAAAATGCGGGAGCGGTCAGCGTGCCGGTGCGCGCGCCTTTACCAGACTCCACTTCCTGATAGGCCTCGCGCTCACCGGGCACGACGCGGATGCCGACAACCGGCCGGGTCAGCCATTTCTGCATAGCTGCCGTTACGGATTGCGGCGTTGTGGAAGCCAGCCGGGCCAGCTCTTTCTTGTAATGCTCCGGATCATCGGAATAAAGCTCGCCCTCCGCCAGAGCGGTGGCTTTGCCGCTAAATCCGCCAACCTGTTCAAGCCCGGCAATCCGTGATGCAGCATCGCGCGTTGCAACACGTTGCACTTCATCTGCCGTTGGGCCGTTTTTTACAAAGTCGGCGATAATCTCGTCCAGCCGCTTGGCGACCATGTCCGCATCTTCACCCGGCTTTACGTCGGCCTGAATCTGCACAAGGCTTCCGTGGACAAAGGGCAACACAAAGGCGGAAACCGCCACTGCATTTTTCTCTTCGCGCACCATGATATTGTCCAGCCGCGAGCTGGCAAGTCCACCCAGCACCGCCATGCCGACATCAAGCGGCGTATAATCGGGATCGTTCAGCCCCGGAACCACCCAGTTGCGATAGATACGCGTGGTTGCCACCTTGTCCTTCATCACTTCATAGACAGGAGCATCCAGCGTCGGCAGTTCGGGATTAAGCTCGGCAATTTCCTTGCCCGGCGCAATGTCGCCGAACCATTTCTGGACCAGCGGCCTGGCTTCGGCCGCGTCAATATCACCGGCCAGCACCAAAATCGCGTTATTCGGACCGTAATGATCGGTGAACCACAGCTTCATGTCATCGAGCGAAGCCGCTTCCAGATCTTCGAGCGAACCAATCGTGTCGTGGCCATAGGGATGGCTGTTGTCGGGGAACAGCAATTCTGTCTGGCGATAGCCGACCAGACCATAAGGCTGGTTATCGCCCTGCCGCTTTTCGTTCGAGACAACGCCGATCTGGTTGTCGAGCTTTTCCTGAGTCACCGCACCCAGCAAATGGCCCATGCGGTCGCTTTCAAGGAACAAAGCCACTTCCAGCGCGGATTTTGGCACGGTCTGGAAATAATTGGTGCGGTCGAGCCATGTCGTGCCGTTCAAATCGGTCGCGCCAATTTGTCTTAACGGATCAAAATAATCGCCCGGTGCATTTTCAGAGCCGTTGAACATGATATGTTCGAACAAATGGGCATAGCCGGTCTTGCCTTCCGGTTCGTTGGCGGAGCCGACACCATACCACACGGATACCGCCACAATCGGAGCCTTGCGATCGGTATGGACCAGCACTTTCAAACCATTGTCGAGCGTGAAACGTTCATAGGGAATATCTACGGCCTGGACCAGTTCACTAACCGGTGCGGGCGCGGCGACTTCCGTCTTGTTCGCCGGACTAGCGGCAAAAGCCGGAACCGCAAAGCCCAGGGCGGTAGTGGTAAGCGCAATCGCAATTGTCCGGGAAAAGCGTATCATCCAAAATTCCTATTCACGATAAATGGTATAAATCAAACTACTATGGGCATTTAGACTTGTCGCGCAAGTCCTGCCGGTCTTCGATTAACAGGTGACGGGGATCGACGAACAACATCGGTCCGAGTATGAAGTGAGAAAGACAGCGAAGAGGCGCGGTTATTTCCGTTTCCAGCCCCAGAACAGGTGGCAGGGCAATATATTCCACACGCAATAGCCATTGTCGATGCGGTCAAAATGCGGCGTCATGAAATCGCGCGCGCGTTTAACAAACTGGTAGACCAGAAAAGCACCGCCCGGACGCAGAGCATCGTAAGTTTCCTTGGCAATTTTGGGGCCAAGCTGGTTGGGCAAGGTGGAAAATGGCAGGCCGGACAAAATATAATCCGCCTTTTCATGGCCTAGTTCGTGGAGGACTTTCTGAACATCGGCGGCCGAGCCATGAATGGGGTAAAAACGGCTGTCGCGGATGCTTTTGCCGAGATACTCGATAAAGTCGGGGTTGAGATCGATCACGATCAGCGCCGCATCAGGCTTCATTCGCTCCAGAACGGGGCGGCAAAATGTTCCAACGCCGGGGCCATATTCAACGAATACTTTACATTCGTCCCACTTCACCGGCTCTAGCATCTTTTTGACTGTCATGGCCGATGACGGGATGATCGAACCAACCATTACCGGGTGCTTGAGAAAACCTTTGAAAAACACGCCCCATGCACCGAATATGCGAGCCGCGCGCAGTTTGAACTTGTCCCACAACGGGGCCTTTGCAACGCTATTGTTCAATCAAAGTCTCCCTTTTGACTCGTCGCCTGACTAGATTATAACGACCGTATATTCAAACATCTTCGACATTTTCCCAAGTAGAGAGAGGTTCAAAAGGCCATATGAACTTATACCCTCCTGGCTCTATAGCTGTAATCTTTTGCGCCCAGCGCACCCAAAACGATGACGAATCCTATAGCGCCGCGGCAGATGCGATGAGCGATCTTGCCGCACAGCAGCCCGGATATCTGGGACAGGAGAGCGCGCGGTCTGCCGATGGTCTGGGCATTACGGTAAGCTATTGGGAGGATGATATGTCCGCAAAAACATGGCGTGATCATCCCGAACATAGCGCTATCCGCGAGCAGGGTCGGGGCAAATGGTATGCGGGTTATACATTGCATGTCACGCGAATAGAACGCAGCTATGATTGGATAAAATAGCGTGCCATATAGTTTTCATGGCTGATTCCTCTATACCTAAAGCTGCGCCACCGATTGCGGCTGAAATCTGTACCCCGATCGACAACACACGCACGGCGGTATTGTTCATGGTCATGCTGGTCACGGCGTCGGGTAATACAGCGATGCAGTCGATATTACCGACAATTGGCACGCAGCTAGACATTCCCGATTTCTGGGTCAGCGCAGCCTTTAGCTGGTCCGCTTTGCTATGGGTTTATACCGCCCCGAAATGGGCACGATTGTCGGACCATCGCGGGCGCAAAGCATTGATGCGGCTGGGGATGATCGGGTTCACATCCTCTATGGCATTGGCAGGTCTGGCACTGTTTCTGGGACTTTTAGGCTGGTATAGCGCCCTGCTGACTTTCATTTTATTCGCCATTTTCAGAAGTCTCTATGGCGGTCTGGGTTCGGCTGCTCCGCCAGCAGTGCAAGCCTATGTTGCCGCACGGACCCCGCGTGCAGAGCGGACCAAGGCACTATCGCTTATCGCATCATCATTCGGTCTGGGCACGATTGTCGGTCCCGCTATCGCACCTTTGCTGATTTTACCGGTTCTTGGCCTGTCCAGCCCGATGTTCGCTTTCGCGGCTATCGGCATAATCGTGATAATCGCGCTAAAGTTAAAGCTCCCCGACGATGCGCCAAGATTTGCAGCTCGCGGTATCGTAACGAACGAACCGTTTAGCTCGGCCATATCCTCCGGCAATCTAAGGGATGACGGTCACGAAGACCGCCCTGCCGGGCAGGAAGACGCGGCAACTATAGTGCCTCGGCTTCGCTGGGGCGACGAACGTATAAAGCCATGGCTGATTACCGGAGTGATAGGCGGCAATGCCAATGCCGTGATATTAGGCGTTATCGGCTTCCTGCTCCTCGACCGGCTGGGACTGCGCGGAGATCCGGAAATGGGTGTCGAGATGACAGGCATTGTCCTGATGTCCGGTGCTGCAGCAACATTGCTGGCGCAATGGGGCTTGATTCCGATATTACAGATGGGACCGCGATCATCGATTCTTTGGGGCATGTTGCTTGCTGCCCTGGGCTGTTTCATTATCGGCGTTTCGGACGGGCTTTACGAGATCATGCTGGGATTTGCTGTCGCTTCGCTGGGATTTGGCCTGTTCCGTCCCGGCTTTACGGCAGGCGCATCGCTCGCCGTGGAGCCAGAAGAGCAAAATGGCGTCGCAGGCATTGTTGCATCGGTCAACGGCATAGCGTTCATTGCCTCACCGGCACTGGGTGTCTTGCTCTATACCTATTTCGACAGCCTGCCATTCTGGCTGTCCGTCGCCATGTGCCTTTATGTTTTCTTCTGGGGCTTCAAAAAGCTGCATCTCGACGAAAAAGCCGCGTCCTGATCGCTCAAGACGCGGCTTTTTCATGGTAAGCACGGGAAGCCGCGACTAGACCCTGTTCAATTTTGATTGAATCAAAATTGGGGCCTAATCTATTGTT
>JADMKQ010000114.1 GCA_015478735.1 Sphingorhabdus sp.
CAGCCAGCAAGACACCAAAATTTTCCGATAATGCACTAATAAGCGATCCCAACGCACCAATAGCCAGCACAGTGACCAGTGTTTGACGCCGCCCGAACAAATCTCCGAGACGCCCCACAACAGCGGCAATTGCTGCACCAACAATTAAATAGCCGGTGATTAACCAGCCAACCAATGAAGGATCTCCAAATTCCTCGATCAGCTTTTTTAGTGCTGCCAATATCATTGCTGTTTCGAATGAACCCGTTAATTCAGCGATCCAGAGCGCTCCGATTAACATGGGTAACTTGTTGCGGGCCGTCACTCGCTCTCGCCCAGCACGGTTTTGGCTTTTTCAGGTATTCCTTCTCGTGCGGCACGAACCTCTATCAAATCCACACCGATATCGGCTGGCAGGCCTATAGTCGCCATTAATGCCTCGGTCATAGATTCAGGTGATGCAGACGCCCCGGACATTGAAGCATGGCCTGTTTCCATTATTTTTTTGAAGAAAGCTTCTGTTGTTTCCTGTGTCCATAGACTTCCGCCAGACCCGCCGGATACCGAACCTGAACGCAATATTGTAACGCGAATATCTTCCGAGCGAAGTTCTTCACGCAGACCATTACAAAGTGTTTCAACTGCCGCTTTAGTCGCAGCGTATAGCGCAAGCATCGGAAACGGCATCCGTACTGACTCACTACTAATGGTGATGATTTGTCCCTTGGTTTCTCGCAGATGAGGAATGGCCGCCCGGATTAGCCACGAGACGCCAAGAATATTGACGTTGACATGTTGGTGAATGATGCTGTCATCGGCATCTTCAAAGGCAAACGGATGAAAGATCGCCGCATTGGCAACCACCACATCTATACGTCCGAATTTCTCTGCCACCTGAATGATGGCGCTATCGACCTCGGCCGAAACCGAAACATCGCAAGGCAAAGCCAATACGGCGTCGCCATGCTCCTCGACTAGCGAGTTCAGTTCACCGGATGGCCTGGCGAGACAAGCTACTCGCATACCTTCTTTTACCAATGCTGCGACAAAGTGCCTGCCCATTCCCTTGGACGCACCCGACACCACTGCAACCTTTCCAGAAAATTTCGCCATCGTGATCCTCATCAACATAATTTTTAGATTATCGAATTGACGGTATGTCAATTTTTTGCTTTTTCGCAAGTCTACTGTTATTAAAACAGTGAAAAAATAGGGTCAGGAAGAGCAATTGACAGAAAAACTAAGCGCATTGGAACAAATTTCCGTTACCAATGATAGCTATCCTCGAAAACTGGGCACCAAAGGTCAACGCACCCGGCAGCAGTTGATTGATGCAACTGTCAGTCTACTTGAAAAAAATGGGCTAAGGGATGTTTCCGTTGCTGACGTAGCTCGCGCTGTTAACTCATCACCGGCGACTTTCTATGTCTATTTCAAAGGGGTACCGGAAGTGGTGCTCGCCGCATTGGAAAATGCTTCGCAAACTTCACCCGAGCTTGAGGCGTTGATCAACCGCGACTGGCTTGCGCCAGGCGCTACCGAAGCAGCGCTTGCATTTGTCGAATGCTATACCGAATTGTGGAATCAAAATCGGAACATATTCGCCGTCCGCAACCTCGCGGCGGAAGAGGGCGACGAACGGTTTTATGAAGCCCGGATGCGGCAGGCTCGTCCAATGATGGCCGCTATCAACGAGCAGGTCAAACGGGCGCAAAAGGCGGGACGAATACCCGCCAATCTTTCACCAAATTCCTGCGGCGGAACTATTTTGATGATGCTCGAACGGCTTGCCGCTATCGGACCAGTCAGTGAAGGCAAAGACGGCGTCAGCTATGCCGAGTTAAAGGCCGCTGCAGCATATCACATAGCGATGATGCTTGGCGGTGCAGGCACAGGTGACGCAGCTTGACTAAGCCTCCGCCATTGCTTCCGCTATCATCTTTTGCATATCTAATACACCGGTTGCCAGACCGCCCGCCAATCCGGCATCTACAGGCAAGCAAACGCCGCTAATAAAACGCGCTGCATCGCTGTTGAGAAGTATCAACGGCATAGCCTGTTCTTCCGGGGAGGAATAACGCCCTTTCGCCTTTGCAAAAGCGCCCAGAACCGCATCGCCAGCGACTTTCCTGAATTCACCAAGCATAGGGGTATCGATGGGGCTTGGCATGGTGCAGTTAATCCGTATGTCCCGGCCAATCAGGTCGGGCGCACTCATTTGCGTCCAAGTATTTATCGCCTCTTTCGACAATGTATAAGGATCCCCTACTTCCTCGGCTCTATCCAGATACCATTGGCGTGCCTCTGCGAAATCGGTAAAATCCATAAACTCACGAACAAGCGGCTGACGGCCAAGATAGCCCATGCCTGCCAAAGAGGAGACCGAAACGATGGCTCCTCCAGAATTAATATTGGGCAGCCAGCCTTCGGTCCATGCCCGAATTCCCAGAAAGTTGACCGTTACAACGTCTTCGCCAGGAAAAGTTTGAGGCAGTCCAGAGATGTTGAATAACGCATCGACCTTGCCACCGATCTTGGCAATGCCGGCAGCAATTGAATCGGGTTTTTTCAGATCAACTTCCGTAAAACTATCCAAGTTGACTGGCGAAGGTTTGATGTCTGCGCCATGCACTTCCGCGCCCAGATCGACCAATGTCTGCGCACAGGCCTCACCGATGCCTGAAAAGCAGCCCATGACGACTACTCGCTTGCCTTCGTAGCCCAGAATATCAGTAGCCATACATCCTCACCTTCGTTATTTTTCGTTGGAAATCTAAGATAAACTAGAGCGATTAGGCCGACAAGAAAAAATTGACGCTTCGTCAAATATATCATTCCAGTGGCGAATATTATTCAAGCGGGGCAAAAGATGTTGCTGCCAAACTACCCATCGCGTCGGACATCAGCGCCGCTTCGCGCATCTCATGCGCATTGCACAAAATGATGGCGCGATCGCTCTCAATGCGTTTTTCTGCAACAGCACCACAAAAGGCCGACCATGCTGCGCTATGATCTGCGAAACCCTGATCCAAAGCAGATTCAATCTCGCTCTTTTCAGTGGCGTCAAATACACGTCCAAAGCGCTCAATCGCGCGCCACCATTTAATCAGTCGCGCCATTCCCTTAGCTTTGACAGCGGACTGTTGATCAGAAAGGCGCGGCAAGATTGTATCGCGGATATCATCCAGCGCAATGCCGTAACTCCGGTCGTATTTGCCAGGTGGTGCTTCGGGGAGTGTTGCAGGCGGCAGATCAACACCCGCAGCATCAGCTAGCGCTTCAGACAGAACCCGCCGGTGGATCGTCGAATAAACAAGATTCATACCTAGGTTCGGCGGGGGCGGTGCATCAGGGTCATGCAGGCGGGAACGGCGCGCAAATCCCGTTTGGAACAACAGGCGCCAATAACGCACACGCGCAAGATCTACAGGATATCCGCCTGCTTCCTCATAGGCTGAAAAGGCTTCAGGGAGCGGTACAAAACCTTGAAACAGCATACGTAGGCAGAGCATCGCGAGGTCAGCCATCGGATCGCCGTAATGGACGAGTTCCCAATCGAGTAAAGCTGTTACCCGATCGCCCTCAAACAGGAAAT
>JADMKQ010000115.1 GCA_015478735.1 Sphingorhabdus sp.
ATGGACTTTTAAGCCTGAGCAAGCTGTGGATCGTGTGACTGTAGGTGCGCGCGATATGGCTGTTTATTTGGCGACCAATGAATCGGACGAGGCAATTGTCGGCACCGCGACGTTCAACGTGACGCCGCTGCAAGCTGGCCAATATTTTAATAAGGTGCAGTGCTTCTGTTTCACCGAGCAAGTTTTGCAACCGGGTGAAACGATGCGGATGCCAGTGCTCTATTTTATTGATCCCGCGATCCTTGATGATCCGGATACCAAAGATATTGAAGAGATTACCTTGAGCTATACTTTTTATCGCTCAAAAGACGGCATAGCAGTAGACCCCGCGAAAAGTGGCGGCTAAAGACATCAACGAAAGAAGTTTGGGGAATCACACCATGGCTGGAGCCAAAAACCACGATTATCATATTCTGCCGCCAAGCATTTGGCCGATATTTGGTGCTTTTTCTGCGCTTGTATTGGCGATGGGCGGTGTGATGTGGATGAATACCGACTTTTTCGGTGCGAGCGGATCCTGGGTATTCGGTATTGGCGTTCTGTTGATGGCCATCACCTTTTACTCTTGGTGGGCGGACGTGGTTTCCGAGGCTCAGGCCGGTGATCATACGCCCGTTGTGCAATTGCATCTCCGTTACGGGATGATCCTGTTTATTGCGTCTGAAGTGATGTTCTTTGTCGGCTGGTTCTGGGCATGGTTTGATTTTTCACTATTCCCTCAGCCACTTGAATTTGTTGATGGCATTACGACGAATATGATCGGGCAGGAAGGCGCCGATGCGTTGGTGCAATGGCCACCCAAAGGCGTGGAAGTACTGAGTGCATTTGAACTGCCACTGTTGAACACACTTATTTTGCTTTGTTCCGGTACCACGATCACATGGGCACACCACTCATTGATTCATGGTAACCGTAAGGGTTTGATTACGGGCTTGTGGTTGACGATTATCCTCGCAATCATCTTTAGCTGCATTCAGGCATATGAATATAGCGTTGCTCCATTCCCGTTCGCTGGTTTGAACTATAGCAGTGCGTTTTATATGGCGACCGGTTTCCATGGCTTCCATGTGATTGTCGGTACGATCTTCCTGATCGTTTGCTTGGCTCGTGCTTATAAAGGTCACTTCACCCCCCAACAGCATTTTGGATTTGAAGCAGCAGCATGGTATTGGCATTTTGTCGACGTCATATGGTTCTTCCTTTTCATCGTTGTCTACGTCTGGGGCGGCTGGGGCGCACCGGTCCACTAGGACAGTCTGTTGAACGATATCGAAAAACCCAAAGGGCAGCCGGATGTATTTCCTGCTGCCCTTTTCGGACTTTGTCCCCATTGCGGGCAAAAGACATTGTTTCGAGGTGTTACAGCCTTTGCTCATAAATGCCGTGCATGCGGTCTGGATTATGACCAGTATAATGTTGGCGATGGACCTGCTGCGTTCCTGACATTGATAGTTGGTGGCATAATCGTAGCTCTTGCTTTGATCGTAGAATTAAATTTTGAGCCACCTATGTGGGTTCACGTGATATTATGGGTTCCTTTGACGGTTGCCGCTGTTGTTGGCTCGCTACGGGTATCAAAAGGAATATTGTTAATTCTGGAACATCGTAATCAGGCGCGAGAAGGCAGCATTGACGGCGGTGGCCAGGAATGAAGCGCATACCGGTCTTCGTCACTATTGTCGTATTGGCGGCCGTGGCGACTATGATCGGATTAGGTATTTGGCAGCTACAGCGCGCCGAGTGGAAAAATCAGCTACTCGCAACCTATGAAGATGCGCGGGATATGCCGGCTATCAGCTACCCTGCGGTTCCGGTGGAGGGTAACCCTCCATATTTTCGCCAGTCATCAGTAAATTGTCTTGAAGTTATCGACTGGCGTTCCGTCAGCGGTCGTAACGAGAGTGGTGCATCGGGCTGGGCGCATATTGCCCATTGTAAAACTTCGGGAGGAGAGGGGCCGGGCGCACAGGTTGTTGCTGGTTGGTCCACATCAGCTGAAAATCCGGAATGGAATGGCGGCATCGTTGACGGTATAATTGCTCCTGATAGACTGTATATTGTACGTCTTGTGGCCAGTGAACCAGTGGCCGGACTTGTGAAAAGCCAGCCACCATCGACAGATGATATACCCAATAACCACATGGCCTATGCAGTGCAGTGGTTCCTGTTCGCTGGCATAGCTTTAATCATCTATATTCTGGCCTTGCGACAGCGCAATCGGACAAGCAGCGAAGCATAAAACTTGCCCTTGAGGGACGAGGTCGCTAACCCGCTGCCATCATGAAATATATCTCGACGCGCGGTGGCGGTGAGCCACTTAATTTTGAACAGGTAACTCTTGCTGGTCTAGCAGGCGATGGTGGCCTTTATGTGCCTACCCATTGGCCAAAGCTGACACAGGATGAGATCGCCGACCTAGCGGGACTCCCTTACACGGAAGTGGCAGTTCGTGTGATGAAGCCGTTTATCGGTGACGCTCTTACCGAAGAAGAATTAAGAGATCTGTGCGAAAAGGCCTATGGCCGCTTTGCTCACGATGCAGTGACCCCTTTGGTCCAACTCGACGGACAGCATTGGCTGCTCGAACTGTTTCACGGCCCGACTCTGGCGTTTAAGGATGTCGCGCTGCAATTGCTTGGCTTGTTGTTCGAGACGTTTCTGGCCCGGCAGGATAAACATCTCACAGTTGTGGGCGCTACATCCGGCGATACGGGGTCCGCTGCTATTGATGCGCTGGCAGGGCGTGAGAAGGTCGATATTTTCATGCTACACCCCGATGGGCGGATATCGGATGTGCAGCGGCGTCAGATGACGACGGTTCTGGCACCCAATGTCCACAACATCGCGATTGGAGGAAGCTTTGACGACGCGCAGGCGATGGTCAAACGCATGTTCGCGGACACCGAGGTAACGGATCGCTTTGCCATTTCTGCGGTGAACTCGATCAACTGGGCGCGGTTGATGGCGCAGATTGTTTATTATTTCTATGCCGCTTCGCAATTGGGATCGCCATATCGGAAAGTTGCCTTCTCTGTGCCGACCGGTAATTTCGGTGACGTGTTCGCAGGCTATGTAGCGGCGCAGATGGGATTGCCTGTGGAACGGCTTATTGTTGCAACCAATGTGAATGACATTTTGCACCGCGCACTTAGCGAAGGTGATTATTCCACCGGAACCGTGACGCCTACTGCGGCGCCGTCCATGGATATTCAGGTCAGCAGCAATTTTGAACGGCTGTTGTTTGATCTGGAAGGCCGTGATGGCGTGAAAACGGCTGCGCGGATGAAGGCGTTTGAAGAGACGCGCAATATGCAGATTGATCCGGAAATGCGGGCCAAGGCTGCGGCTATATTTACCAGTGCGCGAGTGGACGCGGACGGCATGACCTTGGCGATGAGCCAGGCACAGGAAAACTCGGGCCAAGTGATTGATCCGCATACGGCTATCGGTCTTTCTGCGGCGCGAGCAGCGGATATTGATCCGTCGGTTCCAATCGTAACCCTGGCCACCGCTCACCCTGCCAAGTTCCGGGAGGCTGTGGAGCGGGCAACTGGTTCCCGGCCAATTTTGCCGCGCCGCATCGGGGATTTGTTCGACCGCGAAGAGTCGTGCGAGAAATTGCCGGGCGATTATGATGCCGTAAAAGCATATATCACCGCAAATGCAACGCCCGCCAATGGCTGAAACGTCGTCTCAACCCGGCGTAATGATTAGCGATCCGCGCAGTGACTATGCGCTGATCGACAGTGGTCATGGCCGCAAGCTGGAACGCTATGGCGACTATCGCTTCATTCGCCCTGAACCGCAGGCTATGTGGTCGCCGGCTCAGGACGACTGGCAGGCGGACGGCGAGTTTATTCCCGCTTCGGATGACGATGGCGGTGGCCGCTGGCATTTCAACCGTCCTGTCCCGCAGGAAGGATGGCCGCTGAACTGGGAAGAAGTCACGTTCACGGCCCAATGCACACCCTTTCGGCATCTTGCCTATTTTCCCGACATGGACCCTGTCTGGCGGTGGATCCGTTCCAATCTGGATGGCCTTGAAGAGCCGCAAGCGCTTAACCTTTTCGGCTATACCGGCGTCGGAACATTGGCTCTGTCGGCGGCAGGGGCGAAGCTGGTTCATGTTGATGCTTCCAAAAAATCGGTATCGGCAGCGCGAGACAATGCGGCTTTGTCGGGCATGTCGGAGCGTCCTATTCGCTGGATCATTGACGATGCAGCCAAATTTGCTGCCCGTGAAGTCCGGCGGGAGCGGCGCTATGATGCGATCCTGCTTGATCCGCCCAAATATGGCCGCGGTCCGGATGGCGAGATTTGGCGGCTTGAAGAAGATCTGGCCCCGCTAGTCGAAAATTGCGGGAAGCTGCTTGATGAAAATAGCCGCTGCCTTTTCCTGACGGTCTATGCCGTGCGGATGTCGGCTTTGGCGCTGGGATCGTTGCTGCAAGAAAAGCTCGCGCATCTGGGCGGGACGATTGACGTGGGCGAACTAGCGGTTCGCGAAGAAGCGCGCGGATTGTTGTTACCGACGGCGATTTACGCGCGCTGGTCGAGATAGCGTAAAGCAGGGTTACGGACCCGAAACAGGTGGTGATGCTTGCCATCGGCGCTGCAAAGTGGTGAAGATATATTATGACAGATACGCTCACATTAGAAGTCAATGATCTGGAGGTCGATGTCCTGACCGGCATCTATTCCGAAGAAACCCACTTGCCTCAGCCGCTCCGCATTTCCATTGCGGCCGACCTGAAAGTGCAAGAGCGTTACGAGGCGGATACGCCGCTCGACAGCTCCAAAAATTATATGGACCTGAAAGAAGCCGCGACCACAGCCTTGCCGGAAGGGCTGCATTTCAAACTGATCGAGGCGGTTGCGGATCATATTATCGAGACTTTGTTTCTGCAGGACAAAAGGGTGCTGCGGGTCACGGTGAAGATTGTAAAATTGCTGCTCTCTGAAAAGGGAGAGGCCATCGGTATTACCCTTTCGCGGACCCGTAAATGAGTGAGCCGGTCAAGCTGGCGCTGGTAACCGGCGGATTAAGGCGGCTTGGCGGGCATATTGCGGGCCGCTTGGCTCAAAGTGGCTATGCGCTGGCGCTTCACGGGCATACAGATGCGGTTCCGGATGACGAGCTTGCCGATATACTGGAAAAATCTGGCGCAAACTGGTCCGGCTTCACCCATGATTTCGGGCATGATGGCGCGGCTGCGGCTTTGCTGGATGACGTGGTACAGCATTTTGGCCGGGCTCCTGATTTACTGGTCAATAGTGCCTCCGTTTTTGACTATGACGATGCGCGGACACTGGACAGCGCATCGCTGGAAAAACATCTTAGGGTCAACATGATGCTGCCGACCCTGCTGACGACCGCGCTGGCGCGTATGATACCGGCTGACCAGCGCGCTTGCGTGGTCAATATTATCGACCAGCGCATCTGTAACCCCAATGGCGACCAACTCAGCTATACGCTGTCGAAACAGGCTCTGGCCGGTTCGGTCCGGACGCTTGCCAGTGCCTGCGCTGACAAGCTGCGCGTGAACGGCGTTGCGCCCGGTCTGACCATACCGACAGACGATTATGACGCGCAGCAGATGGAGCGTTTAACCGCTCTTATGCCGCTGGAGCGATTGTCCTCTCCGGACGATATTGCGTCTGCCGTTTGTTACTTTGCCGAGGCTCATAGCGTCACCGGGCAAGTGCTGTTCGTCGATGGCGGCGCCCATATGAAGAGCTTTGAACGGGACTTTATGTTCATGTAACAACGGTAGATCGTAATTTTCCCCTCGGTTCGTCCATAAAATCCTTGCTTACTGTCCGGATTTCTCCATTTCGAAGCCGACTCTCCCCCAACGTCACCCAAACCTCTGAAAGGAATCTAATGCGTATTATTTCTAAAATCCTTGTGGCGAGCGCCGCTGTTATGTCTTTGGCCGCTTGTGCCGACAACAGCGCACAAAGCGAAGCTGACAAGGTTGCTGCAGAAGAAGCTGCGGCAAAAGCGGCTGAACCTGTATCACTTGTCGGTGCAGCCCAGCGTAATGAAAATTTCTCTACCTTGGTGACGGCACTAGCGGCGGCTGATCTGGGCAGCACATTGACCGAAGAAGGCCCTTTCACGGTTTTCGGACCAACCAATGATGCGTTTAACAAGGTTGACCAGACCAAATTGAGCGAACTTTTGACTGCCGACAAGAAAGAAGAGCTGGCTGCGTTGCTTAGCTACCATGTTGTCGCTGGCAAGATGACGGCTGCGGATATTGCCCAAGCTGTTGCAGAAGGCGAGGGCACGGCGAAACTGAAAACGCTTCAGGGCGGTTCGCTGACAGCTTCTCTGGAAGGCGACAAGGTCATTCTGGAAGATGAAGACGGTAACAAATCCTCTGTGGTTGTAGCCGATGTTGATGCCACCAACGGTGTCATTCACGGCATTGATACGGTTGTTCACCTGTAATAGCCGTTCCAATAACGACATTGAAAGGCCTCGCCCCACCGGCGGGGCCTTTTTTGTTGGGGCCTTTGTTATTGGCATCAGAACGGCTATTGTAACCCGGTCTTTGGATGAAGGAGCGCAGCCGTGACGCAATATTGGTTGATGAAATCGGAACCCGATGAATATGGCTGGGACCACCTGGTTGCCGAAAAAGAGGGCACCTGGGACGGTGTGAAAAATGCGCAGGCCAGCAACAATATGAAAAGCATGAAGCTGGGCGATCAGGTCTTTTTCTACCATTCGCGGCAGGGGTTGGAAATTGTCGGCATCATGGAAGTCAGCAAAGAGCATTTTCCCGATCCGTTCGATGATAGCGGCCGCTGGGTCGCGGTAAAGGTGAAGCCGGTGCGAAAGCTGAATAAGCCGGTTACGCTGAAAGACATGAAGCAGAACCCGAAACTTGCCGAGCTACCGATTATTCGCCAGTCGCGGCTTTCCGTTGCGGCGGTAACGAAAGCGCAGTGGGACGAGATTTTGTCGATGGCGAAGTGATTTGAGGTCCCGTTGGGGAAAGTCAAAGTTCACAAAGTTCACACCAAGGAACCGCGCATTTCCGCCAAATCCTGAAAAATGCGGATTTTAGGCGATGCGCGGAATTTGACATTTTCGGCCAGGTGAAAATGGGCGCGGAATATTCAAGGATGAGAAAGAACAAACGGGGAATTACCATAGCGGGGATGATGTAGGAAAGGCGTTTCTTTTCGGGATGACGGTGAGAGGTTGTGCTCCGCATCAAGTGCGGAGCACGTTGCTCTTATACCTTAACCCTTATTCCGCAATCCGCTCACCGTCGCACCCGCGGCTGTCAGATATTCCACATCGGTTTTTAAATGAAGCAGGCGCACGCCGGTTTGTTCCATGGCTTGTTCCAGAGCGGGGGCGAATTGGTCGGTGGTTTCCACGACCGCGCTCCACCCGCCATAAGCCTTGGCGAGCATGGCGAAATCGGGGTTTCTTAGCGTGGTTGCGGACAGGCGCGCGGGATATTCGCGTTCCTGGTGCAGCCGGATGGTGCCAAAGCTGCCATTGTCGATGACGATGACGAGCAGGTTCGCTTGATATTGGACGGCGGTGGCGAGTTCCTGTCCGTTCATCATGAAATCACCGTCACCTGCAATCACGACCGAAACGCGCTCCGGAAAGCGCAGCGCGGCTGCGACCGAGGCGGGGACGCCGTAGCCCATAGCACCCGATGTCGGGGCAAGCTGGCTGGGATAATCGCCATAGGTCCAGTAGCGGTGCCACCAGCCGGAGAAATTGCCGGCTCCGTTGCAGATGATGGCATCGGCGGGCAATATTTCCTGCATCGCCTGAACGCATGGGCCAAGGTCCAGTTTCGCGCCGCTGGGTTTGACGCTGGCCCATTCCTGATAGTCAGCATGGGCGGCTTGACCGCAATCAAAGGTCAGCAGGTCATCGTCCCACAGTGCGGCTTGCTCGGCAAATTCGTGCATTTCGGCACAGATTGGCAGGTCGGTGCGATAGACATGGTTCAGCTCGTCCGGGTCGGGGTGGATGTGCACCAGTATCTGGTCCGGATGATCGGGGGTGATGAGCGTATAGCCATCGGTCGTCGCCTCGCCCAGCCGCGCACCCACGGCGATGACAAGATCGGCGGCCTTGATCCGCTCGACCAGCTTGGGATTGGGACCATAGCCCAGATTGCCCGCATAGACGGGGCTGGTATTGGGGAAATTATCCTGCCGCCGGAAAGCACAGGCGACGGGCAGGCCAATCCGCTCGGCATATTGAGCGAAATATTCGCGCGCACTGGCGCACCATCCGGCACCGCCGACAATGGCAATCGGGTCGGTTGCATCGCGCAGCAGATCGGTGAGCGTGGTCATGGCATCGGGGCACATGGGCTGCACCGGGGCGATGACCTTTGGCCGGTCGAGCGCCTCTACCTCATCGCGCAGCATATCTTCGGGCAGGCTGAGCACGACGGGTCCGGGGCGGCCGGAACTGGCGGTATCAAAAGCGCGGGCGATATATTCGGGGATGCGCGCGGCATTGTCGATCCGCGCGGCCCATTTGGCGAGCGGAGTGAACATTGCGGTAAAATCGACTTCCTGAAAGCCCTCGCGGTCGCGGTCGTCGCGGGCGACATCGCCGATGAACAGGATCATCGGGGTGCTGTCCTGCATCGCGGTATGGACGCCGATGCTGGCATTGGTCGCGCCGGGACCGCGGGTGACAAAGGCGATGCCGGGCTGACCCGTCATCTTGCCATCGGCCTCTGCCATGAAAGCGGCGCTGCCGTCCTGCCGCGTGACGATGGTTTCGATGGTCTCGCAATCATGCAGCGCATCGAGGACGGAAAGGAAGCTCTCACCCGGTACGGTGAAAATGCGGTCGGTGCCCTGAATGACCAGTTGATCCACAAGAACTTGCGCGCCGCTGCGGGTGGTTGTCATGTTTCATTCTCCTAACAAGTCATTCCCCCCGGATCGTCATGTCCGTCAACTCTGGTGGATCGCTTTCGTTACCATATAGGCTTTCAAGCCGTCCGGGCCGTCTTCTGATCCGTGGCCTGATTCCTTGACTCCGCCAAAGGGCGCGTCGCCGGGGCTGACGGTCAGGTTGTTGATCGCCACCATACCGGCTTCAATCTTGTCCCCGACGATATTGGCGGTGCGCAGGCTCTCCGTGAAAGCATAGGCGGCGAGGCCAAGGGGCAGGCGGTTGGCCTGTTCGATGGCTTCCTCCATGCTGTCAAACGGGCGCATGGCGGCGACAGGGCCAAAAGGCTCGGTCGTCATGATGTCGGCATCCAGCGACACATCGGTGAGCACCGTGGGCCGGTAGTAAAAGCCGACATTATCCCCGCCATTGCCCATGGCTTCCCCGCCAAGACGCACTTGCGCGCCCTTGGCCTTGGCATCGGTGATGAGCCGTTCCATCGCTTCGGGGCGGCGCGGATTGGCCAGCGGACCCATGTCGATATTATCGCCAAAGCCGTCCCCGACCCGCACTTTTTCCGCGCGCTTGGTAAACTCCTCGGCAAACTTATCATAGATTCCGGACTGCACATAAAAGCGCGTGGGCGATACGCAGACTTGCCCCGCATTGCGGAATTTCTGCACTGAAAGCAGGTCGAGTGCCTTGTCCATGTCGCAATCGTCAAAGACCAGCACCGGCGCATGGCCGCCCAGTTCCATTGTCGTGCGCTTGACGCCCTCTGCGGCCAGTTTGAGCAAGTGTTTACCGACGGGAACCGATCCGGTGAAGCTGATCTTGCGGATGACATCGGATGCGATCAGGTGGCTGGATACTTCCGCCGGGTCACCGAACACCACTTGCGCCGTGCCGGTGGGCAGGCCCGCATCGACCAGGCAGCGGATCATCTCGATCGGGCTGGCGGGTGTTTCCTCGGCCGGTTTCAGGATGATCGAGCAACCGGCGGCAAGCGCGGCGGCCAGTTTCCGGGCCGGGGTGAAGACGGGGAAGTTCCACGGGCTGAACGCCGCGACCGGACCAACCGGCTGATATTTGACGAGGCTTTGTTGCCCCGCAGGACGCACCAGAACGCGGCCGTAGCAACGCTTGGCTTCCTCGACCATATTGTCGAACATATTGGCGGAATTGCTGACCTCGCCAATCGCCTGAGCCAGCGGCTTGCCTTGCTCGGCGGTCATTAAACGGCCAATGTCGGGCGCGCGTTCGCGCATCAGGTTGGCCGCTTTGCGCAGGATCGCGCCGCGCTCGGCTATTGGAGTATCGCGCCACACCGGAAAGGCCCGGCCCGCTGCATCCAGTGCGCGGTCAAGATCGGCCTTGGTGGCTTTCGGCAGGTCGGAAATTATTTTGCCGGTGGAGGGGTTGACGACATGGTGAATATCGCGGCCTTCGACCTCGACCCATTCGCCATCAATATGAAGTTGCAGTGACCGGGGATAGGTGTCGGGCATATTCTCTCCTGTAACTGATGTTAACAATACTAGACTTGTCGTAACTTTCCCGCAATGACTGTGATCAAAATGAAATAAATGGAGGGGATTATGGAACTTGTAACAGATGGACTTCGCTTTCCCGAAGGCCCGATTGCGATGCCGGATGGCAGTGTCATATTGACCGAGATCGAGGCAGGGCAGCTAACCCGCATTGCGCCCGACGGCACAAAAGATGTGGTCGCAAAGACCGGCGGCGGGCCGAATGGCGCGGCTATCGGGCCGGACGGGAAAATCTATGTCTGCAACAATGGCGGCTTTGAATATACCGAATCGGGCGGTTATCTGGCACCGGCCGGGATCGCTCGCGATTATTCGGGCGGCCGGATAGAGCGGATAGACCCTGTAACCGGCGCGGTGGAAATACTTTACAAATCGGGTGACTTCGACTGCGTGCTACGCGGCCCCAATGACATCGTGTTCGACGAGCATGGCGGCTTCTGGTTCACCGATCATGGCAAGACCGACTATGAAAAGCGCGTCCACGATATTGTCGGGATATTCTATGCGAAAGCCGATGGCAGCTATCTGGAAGAAGTCGTCTTCCCTTCGCAGAACCCCAATGGTGTCGGTCTCTCTCCCGATGGCAAGACGCTTTACGCGGCGGAAACCTTCACCTGCCGGCTGATGAAGTTCAACATCACCGCGCCGGGCAAAGTCGCCCCGGATGCAGGGCCGGGCGGTCCCGGCATCCCGCTTTACCGTCCCGCCGGTTACAAGTTTTTCGACAGTCTGGCGGTCGAAGATAGCGGCAATATCTGTGTCGCGACCATCGGCGAATGCGGGATCAGCGTGATCTCTCCTGCTGGCGAGCTGGTAGAGTTCGTCCAGACTGATGATATTTTCACCACCAATATCTGCTTCGGCGGCGAGGATATGATGGATGCCTGGCTATGCCTGTCCGGCTCCGGACGGCTGGTCAAAACCCGCTGGAAACGCCCCGGCCTTAAACTGGAATATTTGAATAAATGAAATATGATACGGTAATTTTCGACTTTGGCGGGGTGATTACATCCTCGCCTTTTGATGCCTTTAACCGGCTTGAAACGCAGTGCGGCGTGCCGCTGCACAGTGTCCGCAAAATCAACAGCACCAACCCGCATGACAATGCCTGGGCGAAATTTGAACGCTCGGAAATTGACGCTGCGGGCTTTGGTGAACTGTTTGCCGAGGAAGCGCGGGCGATCGGCGTGGATCTGGACGGCGGTGAAGTGCTGGCCTGCCTTGCCGGTGACATTCGCCCGGCCATGGTGACTATGCTCGATACATTGAAGAACAACGATTTTGCGCTGGGCTGCATCACCAATAATGTGCCAACGGGTAAAGGCTCCGGCATGGCGCAGAATGAGGAAAAGGCGAAGGCTATCGCCGCGATCATGGCACGATTTGACCATGTGATCGAAAGCAGCAAGGCAGGAGTGCGCAAGCCCGATCCGCGTATTTACCAGATGATGTGCGAAGCGCTCGATGTGCAGCCTGACCAGTGCATTTACCTCGATGATCTGGGCATAAACTGCAAACCGGCGGCGCAGCTTGGCATGGCAGCGATCAAGGTGACAAGCGAGGAACAGGCGCTGAAAGACCTGCATGACTTGCTGGAAATGCCATGGGGCTAGGTGCGGGAAATGCCCGGCGCGCATATTGAGTAACTTTTCTTATCAATGAGTCGCAGGTTGCCGCGCAAACCGTTATACGCATCCGGGTAAAACAGGATGTGGGGATTCGTGGATAATCAGGTGTCGAACCAGTTTCTGGTCAAAGGCCGGGCGTTACCCAAACCGGGGCTTTATACCAGCATTCTGGTCATATTGGCGGTCTTGCTGGTGATTCAGGGCATCCGGCTGCTCTGGCTGGTGGTGACGCCTGTCGGCCCGGTGGGTGCGTGGAGCGCGTCGCAGGTGCAGGTGCTGCCCCCGCAATCGCGCACGGCGCTGCTGAGCAGTTTTGATCCCTTTTACCGCGGCGCTCCGGCGGCCAGCGCCAATGTCGTCACATCATTGCAGCTTAGCCTATATGGCGTCCGGATGAACGAAGGTTCCGGTATCGGCTCTGCGATATTGGCGGGGCCGGATGGCGTGCAGCAGAGCTATGCCGTGGGCGAGGAAGTGATGCCGGGCGTGACACTGGATGCGGTCCATTTCGATCATGTCGTCATTGATCGCGGCGGGGCGAAGGAAAGCCTTTATCTGGACCAGTCCGTGCCTGCGGAAACTGTCGGCGGTGATATGGCCGGTGATATGGGCGGTGATTTTGGCGGTGAGTTTGGCGGGGCCGATGACGAACCGTTGGACGAAACCCCTGATGAAACGCTGGGTGACGTTGCGCCTGAAACGGACGCGCAATGATAGCGGTGTTGAGACAATACAGGCTTGGCTTCGCGACTTTTCTGGCGGTTCTGGCTGTATTAGCGGGCATTAGCATATCGTCCCCGGCGGCGGCGCAGCACAGCCTGAATGTCCGTGATGCCGACATCCGCGCCTTTGTTCAGGATGCAGCGCGGGTCACGGGACGCACCTTCATTCTGGATAGCCGGGTGCAAGGCAAAGTGTCGGTCGTCACGGACCGGCCGCTGTCGAGCAGCGAATATTTCGAGATTTTTCTCTCCACTTTGCGCGCCAATAATCTGGTCGCCATACCGACAACGCGCGGTGCTTATCGCATCCAGCCTGCCGATGATGCCGCGACCCAGCCCACCCGCATGGGCACGCGCAACTCCCCCGCCAATCAATTTGTCACCGAGGTCGTGCGCCTGAAATCTATCGAGGCAACCGCCGCTGTGGAAACTCTACGCCCTCTTATCAGCAAGCAAGGGTCGATTACCGCAAACCGCAATGCCAATAGCCTGGTGATTGTCGATTATGCCGACAATATCCGCCGGGTGCGCGAACTGCTCCGCCAGATTGATAGGGACAGCGCGGCATCAACTATTGTGAACCTGAAAAATGCCGGGGCGCGAGAAATAGCGACCTCTCTGCAAGCCTTGGCTCAGCAAGGCGGTGAGGGCATGACCGCGCCCGTAACGGTGGTGGCGATTGACAGCAGCAACAGCATTGCCCTGCGCGGAGATCCCGGTGCAGTGGCAAAATTCACCCAGATGGCGCGCGAGCTCGACCAGCAGGCCGAATCCGGCACGGAACTGCGCGTCTATCATCTCGATTACGCCAATGCCGAACATTTGCTGCCGGTGATCGAACAGCTTGTAGGGCAGGGCGGCAATGTTTCTGCCGCGCCCGTGACGACAACGGGCAGCAGTGTCGGCGGCGGTAATAATGGCGGCGCTACCGCATCGGCAACACCTGCACTTACCCCGATAAGAGCGGGCGGCGGCATAGCGCGTCATGGCCCGGCGGTTGTCACCCGTTTTGAAGGGACCAACGCCATCATCGTCGCCGCCAATTCCGATGTGCAGCGCATGGTGGGCGAGCTGATCCGTCAACTTGATGAACGGCAGGAACAGATCGCGGTCGAAGCGATTATCGTCGAGATTTCCGATACGCTGGCGCGGGAACTGGGCGTGCAATTCCTGATCGGCGGGAAAGATGTGCCCTTTGCTGTCACCAATTTTTCCAACGCTTCCCCGAATATTGTCGATATTGCGGGCGGCTTGCTGGCCGACGAGTTTGACACGACAACCACCACGACCACGGACACAGCGACGACCGTCACCACGAATAGCTCGGTCGGCGACATGTTGCGGCAAAATGCAGCGGAAGCGGCACTCGGCGCGCGCGGAGCGTTTACAGGCTTTGCCACGACCCTCGGCGGTGACACGATATTGGGCGCGATCATCAACGCGGTGCAGCGCGATTCCGAATCGAACCTGCTCTCCACGCCTTCGCTGACGGTGAATAACAACCTGAAAGGCAGCATCCTGTTCGGTCAGGAAATCCCCGTTTCCACTGGCGAGGCCTTGTCCGGCAATTTTGACAATGCGTTCCGGACGATCCAGCGGCAAAATGTCGGGATCGAGCTGGAAGTCACGCCGCAAATCAATGCCGGTAACGAAGTGCGGATGGAATTGCGTCAGGAAGTCAGCTCTATCGCCGGGCCGGTGTCCAATGATTTTAACGAGCTGATTATCAACAAGCGCGAGATCAAGACCACCGTGACCGTGGGCGACGGTGAGATTATCGCACTGGGCGGCTTGCTCGACGATAATGAACGCCGCACGATCGAGAAAATCCCGTTCCTGGGTGATATTCCGCTGCTTGGCGAACTTTTTAAATCGCGCGGGAAGTCGCGGATAAAGACCAATTTGATGGTGTTCATCCGGCCTAAAATCCTGCGGAGCCGGGCGGATGCGGCGGCTTATTCGGCGCGGCGCTATGGTTATATCAGGGGGCGGCAATTGCTGCGTAATCCGGATGTCGAACCGTCGCTGGATGCTCTGGTGCGCGATTATATGGGGGCATTGCCGCCGGTTGATGTTAACCGCCCCGGTGACCAGATTATCCAGGCGGAACCAGAATAATGCCTCATTTTTCCTACACAGCGATTGACCCCAAGGGGAAGGAAAAAATAGGCCGTTTAAGCGCGGATAGCGCGGATGCGGCGCGGGCAAAGCTGGCGGAGCGCAATTTCTATATTGTGAAAATGGATGCCGCGCAGGGGGAAGAGAGCAAGACGGGTAATTCCCTGTTCGGACCGCGCAAGCTTAATTCCAAGGAACTGACCCTGTTCACCCGGCAGCTTTCCTCGCTGGTGCAAGTCAGCCCTTTGGAAGAAGCCCTGCGAACCATCGGCGGCCAGAACGAGAAAGCCCATGTTCGGGAGCGGATAAGCACCGTCCATGGCGGGATTATCGAAGGGCAGCGGTTGGCGGAGGCAATGCGCCGCGAACCGACCAGTTTCCCGCCGCTTTACCGCGCGATGATTGCGGCGGGCGAAAGCTCTGGCACATTGCCGGATATTACTGAACGCTTGGCCGATTTGCTCGAACGGCAAGCCGAAATGCGCGGCAAGCTGATCAGCGCGCTTGCCTATCCGGTCGTGCTGGCGCTTGTCGCGATACTGGTCGTGGCGCTGCTGATGATTGCAGTGGTTCCAAAGGTGGTCGAACAATTTGACAGCGTGAATCAACAGCTTCCCTTCGTTACCCGGCTGGTTATCGGCATTTCCGATTTTCTGGCGAGTTGGTGGTGGGCGATTGCAGCCTTGATCGCGGCGCTGATGCTTATTGGCTGGCGCGCGCTGAAGGAACCCAAGGTGCGATACAGGTTTGACGGATTTTTATTGCGCTTGCCGTTTCTGGGCCGGTTGATGCGCGATCTGAACGCAGCGCGGCTGGCGCGGACGCTTTCCACCATGGTTGCAAGCCGCCTGCCGATCATCGAGGGGCTACGCCTGACCACCGGCACGATCAACAATGCCGTGCTTCGCAAGGCGACGGAGGATATGGTCGAGGCGATCCGGGGCGGGGGCAGCCTGTCCAAAGCGCTTAAAAATACCGGTGTTTTCCCGCCGATGCTCGTCTATCTGACCGCCAGCGGAGAGGCATCGGGGCAGCTTGACGACATGCTTGCCCGCGCCGCCGATTATATGGAGCGCGAGTTTGATAATTTCACCTCCACCGCGCTGTCCTTGCTGGAGCCGCTGATTATCGTCGTGCTGGGCGGCGTGGTGGCGGTGGTGATTTTGGCGATATTATTGCCGATCCTGCAACTCCAGAATCTGGCCGGATTATAACGTGGGAATGTGCGTCTGTCCGGCCCGTTTGCGGAGCGTGACAGGGCAGGGGAAATTGACTAGTAAGTCGTGCAAATCACAAAGCCTTTCAGTTGATTCGAGGAAGCCATGTTGGAACCGCATCCGTTGCCCCCTCGTCACGACTTGTTGAACGGGATTCCTTTGCGCTAATGACGGCATCCCGCTTCCTTTTCACTGTTTTCCCCACGACAGAGACACAGGCCCTGCAATGGTGGCTGGTCGATGGCGGCGCGTTAAAGGCCAAGGGCTGCGATGTTGACCCGATGCTTGCCGCTGGCCTGAAACGGGCCTCTGATGAAGGGGGCATGTCGGCCAGTGACCAATATGAAGACGTGCAGGGGGATGAAGGCGCTCTAACCACCATCGCGCTGATGCCATCGGTGCACGGAGTTGTGCGCTGGCACGAGCGGATTGATGACCTGACCGAGCAGCAGCTTTTGGCCGCTGCCCGTGTGGCTGCGCGCCAGCATAGCCTTGACCGGGAAAATGTTCATATCGCTGCGGTTCTTGACGGATCGGGGCAAGCGGTAACGGTTGTGGCCGGCCGGGATATTATGGCGAGCGGGCTGCTAAAACTGAAAGCGCTGGGCATTGATCCGGATGGGATTGTCCCCGCCGGATGGCTGATTGCGCCGCCGGAGGATACGCTTGTCGAAGCGGATTTCGGGTTCGAGAAATTGCTGCGCGGGGCACAGGTCATTGCTCCCGATGAGCCGGATTTGCGTGCGGTTGTTGTCGGGGACCGCGCGGTCACCGTCTTGTCCGCAGAGGCTGTGGACGGGGTCTTGGCCAGTATCGGATCCGATGATGCGGACAGCAGGGCGGCCAGCCTGTCGCTAAACCTGCGGAGCGGGGATTTTGCAAAGAAGGTCCGGCGCGCGATTACAGAGCGGCAGAAACGGATATTGGGCTGGCTCGCGGCGGCGCTGGTGGTCATCACATTGCTGATCCCGGTCATCCATCTGGCGAAATATCATTCCGCTGCATCGACTGCGGATGAGGCAGCCCTCGCCGCTGCAAAACCGGTTGTGGGTGAAGTGGAGAGCGCCGAGGAAGCGAACCGATTGCTAAGCGAGCAGCTTATTCAGAAAAATCGCGGCAATATAGCCTTTCCCGTGCCCGCATCCGCCCTGTTCTCCGCCGTTCAGCAAGCGCCGGGCGTGTCGATTGAAAAGATCAGCTATCGCCGCGACGGGACGGTTTCTGCCGGGCTGAGCGCGGTCAGGGCAGAGGATATAAACATCGCACTGATCGCAATGCAAAAGGCCGGATTTGTCATCACCGCGACACCGCGAACCGATGCGACAGGGGCCACCAAGGCGGATATTACGGTGAGGGCGCCATGATCGCAGCATTCAAGGACTGGTTCATCGGCCTAAGCCAGCGCGAGAAGATATTGATCGCGGTGATGGGCGCCTTAACCGCGCTGGTCCTGGGCTATTATGTCATCGTTGCCCCGTTCATCGGCGCTTATGAAGATGCGCAGAGCCGCTATGCCGAAGCGATTGACCGTCAGGCGCAGGTCGAGGCCAAGGTCGCTGCGCTCGCCGCTCCGGTCAATGCAGATGTGCAGCCGGTGGCTGGCCCGCTCGACGTGTTTATCAGCCAGAATGCCGGTGAAGCAGGGTTCGCCGTCGCGCGGCTGGACCCGCAGGGCAACGGAACCGTTACGCTGGATATATCTTCGGCCAGACCTACCGCTTTGTTCGGCTGGTTAGCGACTCTGGAAAATCGCGGTGTTGCGATCGAAGAACTGTCGGTTAATCCGGGGGCCAATGATACGGTGACAGCGACGATATTATTGCGGTCGGTGGTGGTTGACTAGGACGGGTTTAGGGCCTTGCAAAAATACCGTTAGCGCTGAGCCTGTCGCAGCACGTTTTGACTAACACGCGCATCAGGCCTGAAAACATCCTTCGACAGGCTCAGGATTAACGGATTTCCTGGCCTCCGCGATAAGAAAGCTGGATCCCCTCGCAGGCCGGGGTGACGGAAACGGTGGTTCGGGTAAATTCCGACCAATTACAAAGCTTCAGCAGTCGCCGTTCTCTTATCCATCTTCGCATCATCTGCAGACAGGGCTTCGGGGCATGGAAGCGTGTCAGACTTTGTGCCGAGCGCCTGTTTCTTTTCCTGCACCCAGTTGCCATCGGCATCGCGGACATATTTGGGGGCGCGCTGGACGTTCCAGACCAGACCCATTTTCTCCCATAGAGAGATGATATAGCCGTTCACATCGACTTCCCACCACATCATTCCGGCGTAGGCGGAGCGGGGGTGCTGGTGATGGTTGTTGTGCCAGCCATCGCCAAAGGTCATCCATGCCATGAACCAGTTGTTGCGAGAGCCGTCCCTGGTATCAAAGCGTTGCGAACCAAAGACATGGCCGATGCTGTTCACGCCCATGACAAAGTTGAGGAAAAAGAAGTTACGCAGAAATCCGCCGATCAGGATGGTGCCGATAATATGTTCCGGACCGCCAAAAGCCAGCGCCCATAAGGCCGGAAGGACGATGCTGGAGAATATCGCAATCGCCCAGCGGTGACGGTGGCACCAGAGGACTTGCGGATCGTCGATCAGGCCCTTGCCATAGACATTCATATCGGACGTTGTGTTATCGAACAGCCAGCCGAAATGGGCGATGCCAAGCCCTTTCCATTTACCCATTTTTTTGCCGTGACCGTCAACATAGGGACTGTGCAAGTCGCCAAGGCGGTCGGCAAAAGCATGGTGGCGGCGGTGGTCGGCTGCCCATTTCAGGACCGATGCCTGACAGGCCATTTGCGCCATGATGCCAATGGCAAGGCGCATTTTTGGTCCCGCTTCAAAAGCGCGGTGGGTGTAAAAACGGTGATAGCCGATGCCAACGCCGACATTGATGAGGATATAGCCGAACAGAAATGCCGACCATTCGACCCAGCCGGTTGCCTGTGTCACGGTCCAGTAAAGCGCGCCAAGCGAGCCGATAACCATGGAAGACAGCAATATGCCATATTCTATGCGCTTCGCCCGCGCTGCGGGGCCGCCGATGATTACGCCATGCTGCGGATGGATTTCGGTAGGTTTGTAATCTTCCGGTTGAATATCACGAAATGCCGTCGCCATAGTCTTGCCCCCAATACTATTGATACGAGTATTATTAACAGCAATGCAGATAACGGCTTTTACAAAAGATTACAAATTAGTTAACCATTATCTCAACAGACCTGCGCGGCTGTCCTGAATAGTCAAGAGAATCGCCTGAAAGCTGGCCAATATTGACCTGAGGTAAAATGGCGCGGCCACGGAGAGAGTTTTTAAGGATATTATCCCAAAGGGGACACGGCAGGGCTTTTGATGTGACCCGTAGCCGCTCCCTTATTTCAGGGAGCGGCGCGGTTTCATTCAGTCTTTGTTGACTTTGTTACGCGAAACGACGTTACGGCCATTTTTCGCGGTTGGCCTTGCGGCCGGGACAGCGCGTGCGGCGGGGGCTTGCCGTTGCTGAACCTGACGCTGCTGAACCGGTTTCTGTTTAGCTTGCCGCTGCTGCACTGCTGGCCTTGTGGGACGCGGCGTGCGGGTGGCAGTACTATCGCGGGTGCCGCGTGGCCGTGTCTGGCTCCGGTCATCATCCCGGCGATCACGCCTTTCGGTGCGGCGATCACCGCGATCATTGCGGTCAGCACGGTCTTCACGGCGCTCTTGCCAGCGTTCCCGGCGTTCGGCGCGCTGGGCAGGGGTCAGGTCTTGGCGGCGGTCATCCCGCTTGTTCCAGTCGCGATCCCGGTCCCGGCGACCATGGCGCGATCCATATTCCGCGCGCCTTTGGGCCCAGTGGCGGCGATGGTTGTTTTTCATGACATGCCGCGATCCGCGGTTATCGAAAACATACAGGCCATAGCCGGGATAATAGAAATCATCATACCAGCCGCCACCGAATCCGATATTCGCATAGCCATAGCTACTGTCGCAGGCATAATAATCGTCAAAGGGCGCATAGGGGTCGCAGGCATAACCGGCACCGTTCACATAATTGTCGCCATATGTTCCGCCGCCATAGGCACAGGCGCTAAGGCCGAGCATCGCTCCGCCAAGCATGGCCGGTTTCACCAGCTTTTTGATTGAAAATTGTGTCATAAGTAAGCCCCTTTTCATGCGCTATGCCTGATTATCTAGCATTGACGGATTGAATTGGGAATGAACAGAGATGTTTGCTGACATTAATGAAAGTATCTATTATAAAGGCCAAAGAATGTTGATTTAGGAGAGTTATTTTGGCCAGCGTCGCACAAGCCCACGGATATCCCCATACAGAGACTGCCAACCCGCATTGGGTCAGTCCGCCGGATAAAGCGGCGCTTGCCCACATTCCCGGTGAAGAAGGGCTGCCCTTTGTCGGCACCACCCTGAAAGTCATA